>CBDUII010000014.1:0-16056 GCA_965367285.1 uncultured bacterium | reverse complement strand
ATATAGAGTCAGAGCGAACGTGCAAGTGCAAAACCCAAAAATTAAAATAAATATGTATGGAACACGTATTTTTGCAGATCAATTTCTGCAGATTTTTATTTTTGAGAGAATAGCTCTGCAAAGAATCTCAAATAGTTAACGATAACTATGCGAGGCTTTTTAAAATAATCTTGTTTCTCCTGTTATCATGTCAAAGATTCTTTTGAGTCTGCTTACATCTGAGTCCTAAGAAGAGAGTCTTTATTATGACTGAAGAAGAAAATAAAAAAGAGGCAAGTTTTAAGGTTACTGATCGGAGAGTATCATTTAACGAAAACGAACCGGTAAAGACAAAAGATGAAACAAAGGCGTCTCCTGAGCCGGAAGTAAAAAAAGAGGAACCAAAAGAAAAGAAATCTTTTAAAGAAAAAATCTTTGGAAATAAAAAATCAGAGAATAAAACTGTTGAGAAAACAAAAGAAGAAAAACAGGATAGTACTCCACTCCCTGAAATTAATTTAGCCACTTTTATCCTCTCCCTGAGCGGCTCAGCAATGTTTCATATTGGCGAAATTCCCAACCAGAAGACAGGTAAAACCGAAAAAAACCTGCCTCTTGCCAAACAATCCATCGATATCTTAGAAATGCTCAAAGAGAAAACAAAAGGGAATTTGGCCTCAGATGAAGAAAAACTTTTAGACAATGTCTTGTACGATCTTCGCATAAAGTATGTTGCCGCATCAAAGTCCTGATCTGTTTAGCTCATTTTTTCGATATTACTATTGTCAGAACCATTCAAAAGAGTCTTTTTCAATAAGATTGATTTTATATATTAGCTTGAACGCCAGAGGCTGGGTGAAAACTCACTTGATAGTCATTTTTTTATGCGGATTATATTAGGAAAGAACCATGATGAAAATGCATGTTTTTGGAAGTAACAACCCAGCAGGTTTTTTTGAGTTTTTTTAATTTACCCTTTGAGAAAAGCCATTAGAAACTCTCAGGGTCAAGAGTTACATATGAGACGTTGGAAGCACACGTAAGAATAAAAGTTCAGGCGTATATTCAGGACATATTGGAAGAAGAGGTAAATTATTTTTCCGGCAGGAGTAAATCCGAGCTAATACAAATTTGATTGGATTTTCCCTCTTCCTGATACAGCATTACAAAATGATCTATTACTTCTTTTATCCGGATTATTACTCTATTTTTTTACTTATCCATGTAAGATTAATAATTCTCGTTCTACTTTTGTTTTAATTGTGTATATACCCTTAACCTATTAATAGCGATAGCAATATGATCCACAACTAAAGAGAACATCTCTATATCTTCTTTTGTAAAATTAGCTTTTTGGGATTTATGAATATTAAAAACCCCCAACAATTTGTTGCAGCGCAGGGGAATACTAAGAAAGGGGGTGTTTAGCATACAACAGCATCCTTCATGAAGCTCAAATTTATTTCGCATATTCTTATTTTTGACAAGCAACTGTTCCCCTGTTTGAAAAATTTTCCCAGAAATTCCCTTTCCTATACTTAGATTTATATCTTTTATTACCTTTTCATCCTTATGATTCGAGCAATCAATAATTGCATTCTTTAATACTTGCTGATCCTCATCCCAGAGCATCAAGCAAAACTGTTTTATGTTTATTGTTTTGCAAATAACTTTTATCATGGAATATAGCGTTTCACTATTAGAGTAGGTTATACTGAGATTTTTAATAGTGTTAATGATAAAATAAAAGGTATTTGTTTTTTTCTCTAAAACTTGAATTTTCAGATTTAGTTCATTAAGCTTAACTGTCACATTAAATAAGGCGGCATTTATGCGGCCTTCAACACCGAGTTTTACATATATATTGCAGAGATGGGATTTCACAGTGTTTTCGCTAATATATAGATGTTCAGCTATATCCCTGTTTTTATAACCCCGGGCAACCAGATGGAGAACTTCTTTTTCCCTGTTTGAGAGGCATTTTATGCGATCAGACTGCGCTGGCGCGGTTGTAAGCCTTGCGAGCTCACTGCGAACCTTCAAGAAAAATTTCCGGCCAAACCAAACCTCCTCCCCTTTATAAATAACTCTTATTGCCTTTTTAAGGAGATATCGCGAAATGCCGGGCCTGATTAAGCCTCTAACTCCTAACTTAATGCATTCAAAAATTATCTCGCTATCAGCATTTCCTACTGCGACAATATACTTGCAGTTTCTTTCTTTTATAAGGTTTTGAATCTTACGCAAATCCGACTGATCTTCGACTTTGGTTAAAATAATATCTACTTTCTGACTGCGTAAGTAAGTCTTAACCTTGCTGCAGGAGTGAGTCTCATCAATAATCTTGAAGTCCTTTTCTTCCCTGAGAGTAGTTAAGGTTCTTTTTGGTAAGCAATAAGCTGTGGCAAAAATAGATATTACCATCATTATTCTGATTGCGGCTTGTCATGCTGTGATTAACGCAACTAAAGCCTATTTATCGTTTTTAAATATTCCTCAAAGACCATGGCTATGGTAATTCTGCTTATCCATATTTCGCCGGGAAAAATACCCTTTATAATTTTGAGAAGGTTTGGTTCAGAAAAATTTTTACCCCTGAGTACTATAAAAATTGTTACCTTTTTCATAAATAATTTCAATAAGTTACAAAATAGTACTATTAAGTTATCCTGTAAAATAATAGTACTGCTTGTCTTAGTCAATAGCTCAAAGGAATGGTTTTCATTTTGTAGGCGTTGTTTCATTGTCCTGACATAAATGGCGGCATTCATGCGATCTTCAACAATTAAACTTTGCAGGAATCCTCCTGAAGGAGGGCATGTGGCCTGCTTTGATGAGATGGGGCCATTGCAAACCATTATGGAGGGGGGGCAAAGCATGGGAAAAAAGGCTGCAAAACGACCTGATCGTTATAAACGGAATGGTACTATTGCAGTGGTTTTGTGCTTCTTCCCTTACTACTGGAAAAGCTGTTGGAATGGGTTTTCCAACAAAATCGGCACAGGAGTGTCGGGCTTTTTGGGGAAAAGTGAAACTCCACCAACAGGAGTCGGTGGCTTCTGCCGGTACAAGTAAACTTGTGCCCTACGGGCAGCCTATCCATCTCCAGACAGGAGTCTGGAGTTTTAAACGGCGTAATAATGCTTCGCTGCCAGTCTGGTGGTAAAATCCACCTCGTAATGGATAATCTTCTGTGTACGTAAAAAAAGCTCCCCGTGAACTACCTGCACAATTTCGAAAGCTATTAAAAGTTATTGGCTACAAACCTCTGTTTTAATTTACCGTTTGGTGAAGTAAATATTTTTTCTTTTTTGGCTTTGCCCGCTCTTTTTTTGCTTATTTCCTTTTTTCTTTTTTTGCTGCCTGATTGACTTTCGAGTCCTCTCCGCTTTTTTTTAGTTTTCTTTTTCATAATTTGATGTGTAGGAATTTTAAATTTTTATACATTAAAGTAATCCTGAAGAGAATAACCTGGGAAAAATTCTTCCATTAAATCTGAACAATGCTCCTTGAACTTGGCTTCCAGAAAGCCTTTATCCAGCCTGCTAAGAATATTTACTCCATACTCTGCTTTATTAAGATGAGACTGCTCTATAAATAAAGAACTATAAGATACATTGAAAAATCGGGCGATCTCATCCAGCTTACCGGTAATTTCGTTTGTTTTGATTATCATGAACCTGTCGGGAGGAAGTTTTTCTAACATCTTTTTGTATTCTGTTGTCCAAAACGTAAGGGGGATATCAATATATTCATGAAAATTATTTACCAGTTCCTCTTTTTCGCTGCTTGCCCCCATGGGCAGGTCGAAAGGCATTCCAGTGGGAGGTTCATAAGACTGCAAGGATTCCTTTTCAGGGTGAGTGTAATAGTTAACGCAAGAATTCAACCAGGAATAGCAGTCACGTATAAGGCATAAAAATTTAGCCTTTGGAAATTCTTCAGCGAGAATATCTATATAATGGCGATTAAAATGCGCGGCGTCCATTTCCAGGAACCCGGCCAAAAAATCCCGTTTCCTGATAAATTGAGAAAACTCCTTTTTTGAAATCTGTCCCTGGTTTAGTGCAATGATTTCTTGATGCGTTTCCCGCTGGTGAAATTCATGGAGCGAACGATAGTTTCCGAAAAGTCCAGCAAAGGATACTGTCCCTGTTTTAGGGAGACCGACAACGTACGCATGGAATCTTCTAAAGGCTTTATTAGTTTTCATCAAACAGGCAAAATCAAGAGCGCTTTTTAAGCGGAGGTTATCGGCAATTTTGAGAAGCATGGAATCCTCAAGATGCTCTACATTATCCTCCTCAATTTGCCTCAGGGTATCCACTGAAAGACCTGATTTCTGAGCGAGTTCTTCCAGAGATATTTCATTTCTCCGTCGTAATTCTTTAATCTGTTTTCCTAACATTTTTAAGTTCTTCCTCAAATTTTCAATCTTAAATCATCAATCTTCAATTATATGCCCCCGGTCGCAGCCGGCTTTCCGGGAAAAGCCCCTGTGTCCTGGCTTCCTCACAATACCAGAAAGGGGCAAGGAGGTTTCTGCTGAGATAATAGTTTTGCGCCACACAGCTTCCCATGCACCGGTTTTTCATAAGACAATCGCCACAGATACCTTCCAATCTGTTAGGTAGACCCTCACGAAGCTCCTGAAAAACTGGCGTATTATTCCAAACGTCCTCAAGCCGATCCTTAGCGGCATGGCCGAAAATAAGGTCCTGGACCGACTCACCAATACCGCAAAGGGCATAGGAACCATTTGCCAGCACCCCTAAAATCCCCAGAATTCCGCAAGTTCCATTCCTGGCGCTGTTATTACCAAACATCTTCCCCAGGGGGCGGAAAGCAGGAGGGTGGTGGTAAAAAAGCCGTAAATTTGTTGAATCTGAAAGGGTGGTTTCTACCCACCGCCCTAATTTCACAAGCTCTTCTATAGTTAAAGTCTCTCCCGCTTCACGCATCTTCTCACCCCTCCCGGTTGGCTGCACAAGATTAAACTTCACCGAGCCCGCGCCAAGAGATTCCGCAAGCCGTACAACAGTTTCCATCTGATCTTTGTTGGAACGCATAACAGATAAAATAATCTGGGGCTTTAGTCCGACTTTTACGAGATTCCTGATGCCCTCTTTCGCATCCTCAAAAGAACCCTCCACACCCCTGATCCATTCGTGGGTATTAGCGTTAGCACCATCCAGGCTCACCGATACAAAGGGGTTTTTACATTCCGCTAATTTTTGGGCAATCCCGGGCGTACAGAGGAGGCCGTTGTTCTCTACTGTGAGGCGGAGATTTTCCATCCGTATATGCTCTAAAATTTCATCTATTTCCGGATGCATCAACGGCTCACCGCCCGTTAACTTGACGCCGGAAAGGCCCAGCGGTTTGGCCTGCTCAATAATAGATCGGAACAGGTCTAATTCCAGCACCGGGTAGATGGTTTTCTCTGTCTGAAATTTCGGCGCCATCCAGCAATGGCGACAGACAAGGTTGCATCCTTCGGTGAGATAAAAATAGATCTGTTTTAGGACGTACTCTGTTTTCTTAGACATAGTTTTATTGGTTTAATTCGTTTGATTGGTTTTATTTGTTGGTTTTGTGCATTTGTTGAGATATGTAATGAAATTATTAATTTTTTTCCATACAAAGTCAGCCTGCTCTTTTACTTTTTGCATTTCAGATTTATCGATATAATTTTGATCCATGGCTACAAAACAATGGCTTAGTGTTTCAGCAATAGATGAACGTGAATAATCAAGAAATCTCATAAAGTCTTTTTTGCTGTTCCGATGAAAACCTTCAGCGATATTAGCCATTACTGATATGGAACTCCTTATAATTTGGCTCTTTAATTCAAAATCCTTTTTAAATTCCTTTTTCTTGGCAAAAAAATAAATTAGATTAACAAGTTTCCTGGCTTCCTGCCAACACTCCAAATCCTCAAACCTTTTTATCGTTGCCATATATAATCAACAAAGCAATTTCAGTATAATTTGTTCTATTAGTTAAATTGGTTCGATTGGTTAAAAAAAAACAATTGAGCAAATAATACTAATCAAATCAACAGAACCAACAAAACAAATTCGACTAATCAAACTAATCTAACAGAAAAAACATCTTTTGTTTATCCCCAACCTTTCAATTCAATCTATCCAAACTCAATTATTTTGTCAATTCCTGAATATCTTTCACATTTGAAAACTCATTAGTAATTTTCCTTCGAAATAGGGACGAGATTATAACAGTTTTTAGAGGTTAAGTATTTTCAGCTTTGCGTTTCTGCGATTTCTAACGAGGTAAATTAAAAAGATTCTTCCTCCTTCAGGAATACTGTGTCTGGATTTATCCATTTTTTTTAGAGAACAAAAACTTGACAAACCTCCCTCCCAGCCTCTTTTCCCTATCCTTAAAACCTGAAATTTCTCTTGACCTCAAGCAAGGAAGGGTTCAAGATTAACCTCACAAATCGAGCCTAAATTTCGATTTTCCTGTGGCGCTAAAGAGCGAGGTGGATGGCAGGGTTATAAGGGGCGCCAGACCTTATAGAGAATTTAAAGCTGAGATAGAAGCCTTGCTTAAAGAAGGGAAAGATATTGGTAAAAGTAAAAAATAATTTACCTCCGAACGTTAATATATTGTTATGCCATGCCAGAGGAAACTTGTTGAACAACTTATCCTATTTTATTTTTTTAATTTCCTTGTGAATAAATCAGGGAAGAACAAAGTTTTATTTTTTTTGATTGCCTGCAGTGTTTACTGGTTAATTACCTCTTGTTCTTCAGATAAAGATAATAATCAAATTGGAATAAATAAGCCGACCTCTACCCAGTTTTTAAAAGCTGTTCCTGAAAAGAGTAAAAATTTTTCCAACTGGCCTAAACCGGGAAAGGACTATAAGTGGATACCTCTATGGATGGGAGACACAAAATTAACAGTGCCCAGAGCATCGGCCGCGGTAGTTGCAGTGGATGGATATATTTATGTTTTAGGTGGCGCCGCCGGATCAGGAGAGAATAAAACTATCCATTCATCAGTAGAGTTTAGCAGGATTCAAGCGAACGGCAGTCTTGGTCTATGGAAACAAACTTCACCTATGATCACCAAGCGGAGTTTTGCGGAAGCCGTTTCAGCAAATGGCTACATTTATGTCCTGGGAGGTGAAAAAGGTTATGCAGGGACTGACGATTTGCTTAATATCATAGAAAGAGCAAAGATTCTGCCTGACGGATCTCTTGGTCCATGGGAAATTGAACCCCATGTTATGAACACCAGCCGTCGTGCACCGGTGGCATCAATTTACAACGATTGGATTTATGTCTTTGGAGGATACAATGGTATTTTTTTAAAAGATATTGAACGGTCAAGAGTTAATCCTGATGGGTCTTTGCAGGAGTGGATTCATGAAGCAGAAGAAGCAAAAAACCAGCGATATATTCACAGCGGAATTATTTATAAAAACTTTGTTTATCTGTTTGGCGGTCACGCAAGATCGCTGGAAAGAGGAACAGATACAGTAGAATGGACAACTATTAATCCCGGTGGAAAAATAGATGCTTGGCGCAGTCTTCCTCCTATGCCGACAAATCGATTTGGTGGTGATGCTATTTTAATAAACAATAATGTTTATGTCGTTGGCGGACAAAACACTATTCAATTAAGCGCTGTGGACAGAGCATCAATATTATCTAATGGAACTCTTGGAAAGTGGTCTCAAGACACACCACTTCCTTCCAGTAGAGTTGGGGTGGCTTTAGCAGAATGGAATAACGTTATATACGCAATTGGCGGTTACAATGATAATGGGGAATATTTACAGGAAGTGTCAAGAACGTATTATGTTTCTGAAAAACCATTGGGTATATGGACTAATGATCCCGAGTTGATTGCCATCGCATCCAAAACGGATGAAAAGCTACCCCTCGACGCAGATAACCATTTCCAGTTAGGAATACAGAGATACAGGGAAAAAAGATATGATGAAGCTATCGTTGACCTTCAACTGGGCATAAAAGTTGACCAGAAACTCGCGCAGCCACACAACCTTCTTGGATTGATCTACCATACAAAAAAAATGTTTGATAAGGCTATAGATCAATATAAAAAAGCCATTCAACTGGTGCCGACTTTTGTCCCGGCATACTTTAATATGGGAAATGTTTATCTGGAAATGAAAGAAATTCAAAAATCCGAGAATTTATACAGAGAATCTCTCCGCCTGGCGCCAGGTTTTTTTGAGGCAAAAATAAAACTTCTCCAATTGTTAGTCGAAACAGATCGTTGTAAAGAAGCTGAGCCGGATTTAAAATCGCTATCCATCAAAAAGCCCGAAAATGATGTTATTCAGTCGTTAAAAAGGCATTGTGAGACTCAGGCAGTTTCCCTCCATCATCCAGAAACTTCCTGAGACAGGAGTCCGGGCTGGGATGATCGACTTCGCCCAGGATCGTGTAAGCCATTGCCGGGCAATTACCCGTGCAGTAATTAATATATTCGCACCCTTTACAAAACTCGAAATCGTTCAAAGGGATATTCCGCCGTATCTTTAATTTTTTCATTTCCGGATGGTTAAGCCACACATCCTGAAGATTTTCGCGATTTATCTGACCCAATTTTATATGACTTAGCATATTGCAGGGAACAATCGCGCCATCCGCGCGTATAGCGATTTTGCTCATATGACAGCCGCAGGCCGTAAGACGTCCCCTGCCTGGAAGAATATCCTCTCTGGATAGCCGCGCCTTTTCCATCCTGCCCCAGCTCTTTCCCTCTGCCAGAGGTCCCGCTGCTCCGTTTATGCGGCCATTGTATCTTTTATTCAGTCTAAGCAGCGTCTCCATGGCAATGGAACGTTCTTCCACGGTAAGCTGTACCTGCTCCGCATTTTTAGCGCAAAGCCCAAAATAAGAGGCTGCATTTGTAGAAAAACCGGGGAGTCCGGTCTCATCCAATAAGAACCGGGCAACTGCCTCAAGATTCCGCACATTACGTTTATGAATAGTAACTCTAACGGCAACTGGAACATTATGTTTCTTGAGATTATTTATCCCTGCCATCGCCTTAAGAAAATTTCCGTCTCCCCTGCAGATATCATGAGTATCTGCCCCGGAGCCGTCAATAGAGATCTGCACCGAGTTACACCGGCTGGTGGACGCCAGATAGGCTGCTGTCTCGCCGGTAATCAGCGTTCCATTACTCAGGATGGAAAATCGCATCCGGTTGCGGACAATTCCTTCTATGAGTTCTTTTAAATCTTCCCGGCAAAAAGGTTCCCCTCCTGAGAGACAAACTTCCATTACAGCACAGTGGTTCAATTCCTCGAAAAACTGAAGCCACTCCTCTTTAGGCAGGTCGACGCCAACATCACCGGCGCTGGTGAAATGAAAACAGTATTTACACCGGAGATTACATCGGTTCGTAATATCCAGATCAACTGTTCTGGGTGTTTTCATTATTCTCATTTTAGATTTTAAATTTTTCATTTAACTATTACGCTTTTTTGCAGTATTTACCGAGCTAATAAAAATAGCGGTAAGTTCTCCTGCTTCTTTAAGGAGAGATTCTACCAGTTCTCTTTTTATTATTTTCCCATCAATTAGCAACTCAAGCCAAAATTCGCTTTCATCAGCTTCTTCTACTACTATACCCAATTTAGAAATAAAATCTGCTTTTGACCTCCCCCCGGCAGGCAGCTCGATAATTTGCCCCTACTGAAGTTCCACACCTCACCAATTGATTCCCTATAACTCTTCCAATTGTATTATTAGGTAACGCATCAACCAACTTAAATATTCTCAGAGCAAATTGTTTTGTTCGTTTCTTTAGCTCTTCTTCATCCATGTTTCTTAATCCCAGAAATGTAAAATTAAAAATCTAAAATCTAATTAGTCTGATACAAGATTCACCCCTCATCACCGGCACCCTCGCCGCATAACAAAGACGGGGAGAATCCGAGGCCACATAGATAACCAGCCGCCTGACCCACGTCACACGCACCCATGTCCCCTGTCCCGGCATTATCAGGTGCCCCGGGCACTCCCGAATCGGACGCCCCCAGCATATTGAGGGCCGGTTGTTCATATGTGAGCTCTTTATCATCTATCACTAATTTCTTTTCTCCGACAGTTGTTTCGTAGCCTGCAAATCCTCTTTCTACAAGCTCATTTACGAATTTTTTGATATCGCTTTCCGCTTCTTCAGGAACGTTTTTACAGTTTTCGCGCAATTTTTTTAGAATATCACTGTCATTATGCGCGCCATCAAGGAGCTTCCATATAAATACGCTTACCGGATTGAGCCCAAAGGTATCACCGGAATCGGGATCAAAAAGAACGGCCCAGTCATCAAATTCCTCCCGGAGGACGATTTGGGGGTTGGCAACCGGGTTTTTGTTATTTGCCAAAGCTGTTACCTCCTTAATTTTTTAACAGTATCTAATAACAGGTAGTTATATTAATTGATTTCGCTGCTTTTTTTTATTTTTTATTCATGTTCGGTCAATGTTTTTGAGGCTTTAGAGGCGTTTTTTTTCAATTCTTTTATTCGGGGGATAAGAAAAGGGCGAGTTAATACGTAACATCCTGCCGCTACCCGGTTTATTTTCCCTTTTTTATTGATGAACTTATTAAACTGAATAATGGGATGCGATACTTCATCAGAAACAGCCCTGAGTGAAATAAACGGCACCCCATTCCGCGCCGCAACTTTTGCAATGGCCGCTGTCTCCATCTCCACTCCTGATACAGGATAGTTTTCACCCAGCCATTCTTTGAATTTTGCAGAACCGGCAACCCTGTTAACGGAAATAATATTTCCTGATTTAAATTTTATTCCATTTTCATTTAATATACTTTTTATTCGATCTCTATAATCACAAAAATTCGTAACCTGAGAAAGGGAGACCTTTTTAAAAAGAAAAAGAGATTCTTCATTATCACAACAAAAAATTTTCTCAGGCAAAATTAAGTCTGATATTTTCAGTTCAGAAATCAACCCTCCCGCAAACCCTATTGAAATAATCGATCGTAAAGGGAATCTTTTTATGGCTTCCGAAGCTGCCCTTTGCGCCGGAGACTGACCCACGCCTGAACGAACAACAATTATCTCCTCTTTTTTTTTCAGGCCTATGTAAAAGGTAGCAGTGTCAATATGCTTTTTTCCCTTGATAGTGATGTGTTGTATGATTCCGGAAATTTCTTCTTTAATTGCTCCAATAATACAAATCATATTGTTCTGCTCATGGACTAAACACAGTTTTAGCTGTTCAAATTTTGGAAAGAGTTTTTATTGTTAGCCATCAGCGTCAGCACAATAATTTTGCCGTTGAGTACTAACCACTGTTTATTTGGAGGAAGTTTTTGGGGATAGCGATTTTCTCAAAAAATCAAGCCGTTTTTTTTAAGCCATTCTTTATCGTCAACTTTTTTGATTAGAAATTCCTGAAAAGCAATCTCATTAGCATCTAATTCTTTCCCATCAATAAATTGTTTCCTGGTCATCTTTTTCTTTCTTTGATATTTTTTTATAACATCTAAATTATTCCGCCCTTTATTCGCAATATTTGACAGGGTTTCCAACCTTAAGACCATGACCATCAACGAATGAGGTAAAATCAAATCTTTTTCACGTATTTCTTCTATTATTTTTTTTACATCTTTTGAACTAAAAATTGATTCCGCGATAGCTCTTGAAAGTTTTTCCAACTCTTCCTCCGGTATATTTTTCTCCAACATTATTTCTCCTTTCAAAAAATGACTGTTTAGTGGCTGCTATATTTTATAATACTCACGCGGCTTACTGTCAAGTATTTATTATAGGTCATTTTTTTCACGCGGGGAACAATCAAACCTTAAATTTTCAGTCAACTTCATAAGTACTTTCTTCACCTTCCTGCAGCTCATCTTCATTCCTAATTATAAATATTTCATAACTACTATTTAAAGTATCCTGATCGGCAAAAATACTGTCATCTTGATCTTCCGGAATTTTCACTCCTACATCCCTTAAGTCTATTCTGTGCTTTAAAACCACTCTCGCTATTTCTTCCTTTGCAGTTTTCACCGCGTTATAAGCCCTCATGGAATGAAACTGGGTCATGATTTTATTTTCCAATATCTCACTTTCAATTTTATTCAAGGAGATTAAAATTCCTTCCGGGACTTCAAATTTATCCGGAGGGATAGGAACATTTTCTTCTATTTTTACCGCGGTTGCAACAGACTTGTTCCCATACTCAGATTTTCTATTCCGTTTAAGAGGAATATTTGCTCCAGGCCAAATAAGCACCCGTTCTCCAAACACCTCTATAAGATCGCAATCAAGTCCTAAAACCTTTTCATGTGACGGTGCTCTTTTTGCGTATATATTTCCCAGGACTGCCGTGCCAAGTTCCTTTACATTATTGCTTACTGTAATTTTTTCGTTTTTCGATAAAACATCAAACTTCTTAATCAAATCTGTTTTGAAATTCCTTATTTTAGCACCGATTTTTTTTATGAGATCAATATTATAAATATATTCAGGAGTGGTTAAGATAAGAACATTTTTGGGATTAACCCTGCCAAGTTCATTATATCGCGTATTAATGTAAAGCGCTTGAAAATCAGGCTTTACGTACAGTGTCTCATTCCCTGTTTCATGGCCTGATACATTAAAATGAATTATGGCAGTGTTGAAAGGATAGTGATCCTTATAGGGATTCTCTACGGCATATGTACTATTTGATAAGAAAGGCTGGGCTATAAGAAAGCAAAGGAGGGGAAAAATTACTTTTGCAAAATTATTACAGCATATCATGGTCATTGATCATTGGTCATTTGTCATTTATTATCGGTTTTAGCAACTAACAAATATCTAATAACCAATAACTAACGCACTATTCTTATCCTCCGGACAGAGGAGGGAGGATAGCAATTTCATCACCCGGCTTCAAAATCGCATCCAAATTAGCAACCTCCTGGTTAACTGCGAACAGAAAAGAACGGCTTTCAAGTAACTTCGCAATATTATTATTTTTCGATTTTATCTGATTCAGTAAAAACTCTAAAGTTGTACCATCCTCTACCTCAAAGTATTCACTCTCCTCTCCCAATTTGTCTTTAATAGAAGCAAAGTATAAAACTTTAATTTTCACAAATTCTCGTACCTCACTCAGGTATATCTGCCTTAATATCATTCAGGTTCAGGCTACTTCCATCCTGGAAGTGTAATGTATACCCTTTACCTTTCTTAAATGTCATAGGTTTGGCTTTCCATTCTATCTTGCCTTTCTTAACATCCCGTATCACCCATTCTTCTATTACAAGGTTCTTTGTGTAAGTAATTCCAGGGTCTTTTGTTAACCTGTCCTTTCTTTTCTCTATCTTTTGATCTTTGTTGTCCTCGTTTATATACTTTTGGGTATCATGAACCTTCTTTTTTCTCTCTTCAAAGTTAAATTTATACTTTGGATCAAGAGATGGCTGGAACGGGGTATTTTGGTGTTCGTGACATCTTTTGCAAACATTTCCTGTATTGTTGTCATATCTCTTACCGTAATACTCTGCCTGCGCAGACGTGAAGTCCCCCTCTGTATTTCTCATAAGGACTCTGAACCGGGAACCCCCTCTTACACTGTGACACATCTCACAACCTACCTGCTCAAGGCTGGGTTCTTCAGGGTCTATCTCGGTCTTCTTCTTGATCTTTCCTTTTTTTGTCTTTGTGTCCTTAAACCTAAAGCCTCCTCTCTGACCAAAACCGGTAGTGTGGCACCTCAGGCACATTGGTTCTTTAGTGAAATCAGCTTTTGTTACATCCAGACCGTCAACAAAGGCCTGATCCCTGCCCCCATACTTTACTAACTTCTCCTTGATTAAAGCCTCTGCCTTTTTCTTGGCCTTGTCCCTCACACCTGGCTTCAGGAGGTTGTACGTATCTCCATGGCCGGTATTCAGCCATGCCTGATACCATGGATCATGACAACTCCCATTACACTTGGCAGCGCCCACAAAGGAAGGGGTTTTGGGTATCTTCTTTTTCTTGGCCGCATCAGCAGTTAAAACAGTTAGCGCCAAACAAACAAAAGGAACAAAAATAAATAATAAAAACATCCTGACTATTTTCATAGATACTTCCTCATTTCAAATTTCTATTTTAATGATTTCAGATAGTAAGCTATATTGAATGCCATTTTATCTTTGAGCCCGAAATTAGGCATCTTGACATGTTTAATCACACGCTGAGGGCTTAATAAAAACTTATAAACCCAGGCGGCGTTTAGTCTCGTGCCTATATGTGTCAAGTCCGGACCGACTGTTCCTCCTCTTTCACCAATTCTGTGGCAACCCGAGCAACCGATTTTTTTATATGATTTTTTTCCTATTAACACGTCCCTTCTGTTTTTCTTTTTGAACTTGTCTGATCCAAGTTTCTTAACCGATGTCCTCGGCGGCTTCGTTTTCATCTCCTTTTCAAAATCAATATCTTCATCGTCATGAGAATGAAGAGATCTCACAAAAGCAACGATCTGCCAAATCTCTTTTTCAGAGAGGGTATTCTTATAGGGGGGCATACGGGGTGATTTTTCAATGGCGCCTCCACCCATATTTATAACTTTAAAGAGGTCTTCATTCTTCTGTTTCCCCATATAAACTTCTTTGTCATCCGTCAGGTCTCTTGGTGTAGGATCCAGGTTAACCGCGTTAAAGCCGTCTCCCATCCCTTTTTCCCCGTGGCAGGACGCGCAATAATAAGCAAAAAGCTTGCGTCCTTCCCCAACGTTTTTATCTTCAAACAAAGCGCACCCACCAGCAAACATTAATAAAAATATAGATGATAGTCCCACTAAAATAATCTTATTTATTTTCATGAACTTACCTCATTTTTATTTTTTCTAATCCAACCAATAAGAACAAACTCAAGCGCGGCAACAGCAAAGATTGCCAGGAAAGGATAATAGTATACTCCCTTGGAGATTTGTGCCTCAAGGATAAGGAAATACCAGGCAGATATTGACCGCTTTGTCTCTGTCTCCCCATTGCTGCCCTCCCAGGCAGAAAAGGCAACAGGGATAAATTTTCCCGGCTCAAATTGGATGTCCTTTTGATCATCTGTTTTCAATGACCGTTTAATCAGTAGCCTGTATTCTCCTTTATCGTATATGACAGCACCCTTTGCATTTTGGCTTCCTTTCTCCTGTGCAACCATTCTTTTCATTCCTTTCGCATTTATTTCTGTAATTTCCCCCTCATTATCAGCGCTCCAGTGCAATAAATAAGCGGGGTTCTCCGAATCTCCATTGAGAAAATAAGGTCTTTGTCCATCCGGGTTTTGCGGAAGTTGGATGGCTATGGCATCTGTAAAAGAACCTGCATCATCAGTTTCTGTCATTTCAGTTGAATCATGCCATATCAGTAAAAAAGCTATCTCATCCTGGTTGTAAAGGGCTTTCAATTGCACACTATCAATCCTCGGCTTAAACATGCGGGGGTCGATAGTGACCTGCCCTGCCAGGGGATATTGACTTAGAGACACATCTTTCCATTTTTCATCATCAGGGCTATTCGGCAATTCCCCTTCTATGAGTTTTACTTGATAGGCGGCCAGAGTTTTTGGTTTTTCCGCGGGGGAAAGGGAAAGTACATAATTGACCAGATGCCATCTTCTTTCTTCATCCAGGTCTTCGGCAAAAGAAGGCATTGGCGTTCCCTCAACACCTATACTTACGGTACGGTAAATATCCTGGGGGGCGCTGCCCCTCCGGAAAGTCCATCTTTTCGTAAGATCCCTTGGAAATATAGGGGTTTCCCAGTCTGTCTCCAGATCCGAGGCAAGATCCCCGTCACCTCTTCCAACCTCTCCATGGCACGAATCGCATTGCATCTCACTAAATATTTCCTCTCCCTTTTTAATACTGTCCGGAGATGAAGGTATAGGCACTCCCACTTTAATTGGCGCCGGGGCCTTACCTTTCTTAAACACTTCTGAAAAGGATTTAATATAATAGACCAGTCCCCATCTTACATCATTAGCAAGTTCAGGCCATGCCGGCATGGCAGTGCCGGGCATCCCTCTGGTGATTACATTGAATATATCTTCATCTCT
>CBDUII010000013.1:0-16949 GCA_965367285.1 uncultured bacterium | reverse complement strand
GGGGAAGGGTGGAGGCTTGACCCGGAGAAAGGACATCTATAATTAATGGAAGCTGTAGGGAAAATCAAAGAGAAATACAACATCAGGTGCGTCGTTGTGGGTACTGGCAGGCATGAAAATGATATTAAAGAACTTGCGGAAAAGTCAGGGGTCTCCGGTATTACGGACTTTTTAGGACTAAGGAGAAATGTTGCCGATTTGCTTTCCGCAATGGATGTTTTTGTCCTGCCGAGTTTTCAGGAAGGATTCTCTAATGCATTAATCGAGGCAATGGCGATGGAGTGTCCTGTTATTGCGTCTGATATCCCCGGGAATGATGAAGCATTCATTAACGGAAAACAGGGAATTTTCGTCCAGCCGGGAAACAGCTCAGCCCTGGCAGATGCTATTGAACAACTATATAAAGATAAAGAGTCTCGCTTGAAAATATCCGTTGAGGCAAGAAAATCTATTGAGGAACAATTCAGCATAAAAAAACATGTTGAAAAAATGGAGAATCTTTATTTGAACTTATTAAAAAAGAAGGGACTCGTTTGAATGAATGTTCTCATCGCTGGTGGGAGCGGATTCATGGGCTTCCATCTTGCGAAAGCGCTGAAGGAAGTTAATGTTAATCCTCTTGTTGTGGATACCAGGCCTCCTCTATCTAAAGATGTAAATTATGCTCAGGCTAACCTTCAGACTATTGCGCTGGACTGCTCGGTATTTAAAAATATAGACGCAGTTTATCACCTTGCATGGACAACAGTTCCCATAACCTCTGATGAAAATCCTGAAAAGGATATCAACTCAAACCTTTCCATGACGAATAATATTCTTAATGCTTGCGTAAGTTATAATATTAAAAAAATAATTTTTATTTCATCGGGTGGAACAGTTTACGGAAAGCCCGTAAAAACTCCCATTAACGAGCAACATCCAGCCAACCCGTTATGTTCCTATGGCATTACCAAGCTTATGGCGGAAAAATATGTCCGACAAGTTCACCATGCAAAAGGGTTAGAATACGTTGTTTTGAGACCAGCAAATCCTTTCGGTGAATTTCAGAATCCTTCTGGAATCCAGGGAGCAGTGGCTGTTTTTCTCGGTCAGGCAGCAAAAGGGAACCCGATAACTATATGGGGAGACGGAGAAATTATCAGGGATTACTTCTATATCGAAGATCTTGTCGATGCAATGGTTAAAGCATTATATTATTTTCCATCCGAACCGGATGAAAGAGTATTTAATGTAGGCAGTGGGAAGGGGACGTCTCTTAATAAACTTATTGATACTATTGCGGAAGTTACAGGCATAAAATCGGTAGTAAATTACACTGAAGGACGACAGATTGATGTAGCTGAAAATATTCTCGATATATCATTAATAAAGAAAAAACTTGACTGGTTTCCCAAAACCGATATCAAAGACGCAATTAAAAAAACTTGGAAATGGGTGAAAGAGAATTACTGAAAGAGATTCTTGTTAATCAGTAATGGGAGGTTTTTCACATCATTGCTTCAATTAGCAAGTTCTATCAGCCCAATCTACAGTGCCGAGTTATTATATATATTTTCCTTCTCAATAATTCTCACTCTAAAGTTAATGAAGAGGAAAGAAAAAATTAAATATGAAAAAAATTATTGGAATTTGTTTAGTCAGAAGTGAGGATATTTATTTAAAAAGAATTATCAATAATATAATAGATTTTTGCGATGAGATAATTATCACAGATAATATGTCAATTGATAATACATTTAAGATTATTGAAAAATTAGCTTCAAGATATCCTAAGATTGTTTATAAAAGAATTTCACATCCAAGAGAATCTCATCAATTAATTGAAAAATATGTTGGAACAAAGACATGGGTCTTTGGTATTGACGGAGATGAGATTTACGACCCAAGTGCTTTACTGAAAACGAAAGAGAAGCTTCTCAGTGGATATCATGATAAATGGTGGTTGATTCTTGGCAGCGTATTAAACTGTATATCGTTAAATATTGAAAATATGAAAGTAAAAGGATATTTAGCGCCACCATGTAGGAGTATGACGAAATTATATGATTTTAGCATTATCAGCAAATGGACCAATTGTTCGATTGAAAGACTACATGGAGGAGATGTTGAATTTAAGTCAGGTTATAATATTGCATTACGGTATAATCTATTTGAAAGATTAAGTTGGGAAGATTCTTGGTTTCGATGCTTGCATGTGGCCCTTATGAAAAGAAGTAGCATCGAAAAACAAAATGCAGGATATAGAAAACCCCCTTCTGAAATAGTTCCATTTTTAGGAATAAAGGGGAAATATCGATATCTCAAACACAAACTTAAGGGAAGAAAACACAAAAGCCGAATGGAAAACGAGACATTACATGAACGGTGCACTCGTTGAGAGAGATATAAATATATTTTTCAATGGCAATACCTGTCTATAAAAACTGATTTTAAATAGATTTAAACACATGTTCTGATAATAAAGAAGGTGCCCAGAAAGTAAAATCAAAAAAGCGAATGTTTTTTTTATTCGATTTTCACAACTAATATTCATTAGTCATTACTCAACCTTCAATCTATAGTGCCATGATGGTTCAATCTTCTATATTGAACCAATCGTTTGAAAGCAGCTTAACTGTTACAGAGTAGTAAATGAAAATAATCTATTCATCGGCCTCTAAGCTTGGAGGGGTCGGGCTTGCCAATGTTGTGAATCATGCGGTCCACGGAATTTACAGGGTCGGGTACCTTAATAAAGCGGTTGTTTATGGAAACAGGCAGCAAGAGGTCCCTTCCTCTTTCGTAAAAATTATCAGGTTTCAACCTACTAAAATATTTTCCTCCCTTTCCTCACGATACTATTACTCAATGAAAAAGATGTGGTTTGATTACAGGACTTCCATGTTTATTAAAAATAATACCTGCGATATCTTTCACGGATGGACTCATGAATGTCTGAATTCTATTAAGGAAGCGAAAAAGAAGGGCATGATCACAATCGTTGAAAGAGGTTACTGTCATCCATTATACAGCAAAATGATTCTTGATGAAGAATATAAAAGGATGGGAATTAAAAGACATCCTGAAGGTAAAAGGCTTCTTAAAAAATATGATCACTGGCATCGAGAAGAGACAGCGGCGCTTGAGAATTTGATGAAGCGGACTATGTAATCGTTAATTCCAGCTTTGCGGAAGAGACGTTTCTTCAAAATGGATTCCCAAAGAACAAGCTCAAGATGATTCCCCGTGGAGTAGATACAGATTATTATAAACCAGCTCCTGAAAATGATGACCTTTTCAGGGTGGTTTTTGTTGGAATGCTGTGCATACGGAAAGGAGTTCATTGTCTTCTTGAAGCCTGGAAAAAACTTAACCTGAAAAACGCGGAACTTGTGCTTGTCGGAGCGATCCATGGAGAGATTAAACCTGTTCTTGAAAAATATTATAGTATTAAGAATATAAAAATTACAGGGTTTGTGGAAAATCCAGCTAAGCTTTACAACAGCGCCTCCCTGTTTGTCTTCCCGAGTTTGGACGAGGGAAGCGCCAAAGTCAACTATGAAGCTATGGCATGTGGTTTGCCGGTGATTACAACGCCAAACGCGGGATCGCTTGTAATCGATGGAGTGGACGGATTTGTGATCCCGATAAGAGATGTGGAAGCTATTATTGAAAAGACGCGACTTTTATATGAAAACCGTGAAATGCTAAAGCAGATGGGTGAAAGCGCGAGAAAAAACATAGAGTCCTACACATGGCAGAGGTATGAAGAATCATTGGTCAATTTCTATGATTCCCTTATCAGAAATTAATTATAGTAAACGACTTAAATAAGTTGACATCCCTATTTTTCTGTCATTCCGAGCGAAGCGAGGAATCTTTCTTCGACGCTATAAAGGTTCTTCTCGGTTGAAGATTTCTCCCTCCGGTCGAAATGACAACTTTCTAATGTCGTTCACTATAGAAGCCCTATTAGAATGTTTTTATAGGACAAAAAATGTTTAGCGATTTAAGATATTTTTATAAAAATTTAAAAAGACAGGTTAAATTCAAAAGAATGAAAAAAGCAAAAGTTATGAGGACAGAGCCGAGATACAGAGCGATTGAAAAAATTAATTCAAAACAGCCTCTTTTGGATTTCCTGCCCGGTTCCCCGGATTATGCCCATGTTCAAAGATATGTTTTTGCCGGAGACCTGTTAAAAAGTTTAAAAAATCTCAAAATATTAAATGTCGCTTCAGGGTCGGGATATGGCTCTGAATTATTAATTTTTAATGGGAATATGGTTGTGGGAGGAGACCTTTGGATGGAACCACTTTTAAAATCCCTAAAAAATTTTTCTAAAAGCATATTTTTGAGATTAAATGTGGAAAATATGTCCTGTTTTAAAGATTCCAGTTTTGATGTGGTGGTAAACTTTGAAACTATTGAACATGTTTTTCACCCTGAGAAAGCGGTAAAAGAGATGAAAAATGTGGTAAAGAACCAGGGTCTTGTGATAGGAAGCATACCAATAGATGTTTACCATAATCCCGGTACAACCTTTTCCTTTAAGGAAGCATTGAGGTTTATTGATCATAATTTTGCTAACAGCGAATTATACCTTCAAGATAATTGGAGGATATATCCGTTTTCCATGAGTAATTGGAAGAAAGTTAGAATGCAGGGCGATAAGTATTTTATTTTTAAATATGAAGTGAAAAAGTAGAATCTATGATAAATTTACTTGTCTTACTTACCAAAAGAGAACCGCCCTCCAGCAGGCTGAGATTTCGCAACTGTGAAGGTGAATTTAAAAAAAATAATATAATTCCGGTTTTTATCCCCATCCCTTCCGGTCCGCTTGAAAGGCTGAACCTCTTTTTGATGTGCAGAAAGTTCGATGTTGTAATTATTCAAAAGAAAACCTCCTTCCGTGAATTTGAACTTCGTTTAATGAAACTTCTTAATCCCAATATCATTTTCGATTTTGATGACGCGGTAATGTTTCATGAACTGGAACATGGGAACCCCCTTTCCGGGAAGAATATGGTCAAGTTTCTAAGGACGATCAAATATTGTAAAGCGGTGGTCGCGGGAAATAAATTTCTCGCTGAATTCGCAGAGCAAAATTGCCCATCCGTTTATGTGACGCCGACCCCGGTTGACACAGAAAATCATAAAATCAAAGATTATTCGATAAAAAACCAGGATATTTTAATCGGCTGGATCGGCGTCTCCGGTAACCTGAAATACCTGGAAAAAATTAAAACAGCTCTGAAAGAAATATCAAGTAAACACGAGAACCTAAAGCTAAAAATTATTTCAAATGAACCACTTTCCATGGATGGAGTGAGAACGGAATTTAAAAAATGGAATGAAAAAGAAGAGACAGACGACCTCAGGTCCCTTGATATCGGCATAATGCCGCTGGATGATTCTTTATGGGCAAGAGGAAAGTGCGGATATAAGATTTTACAGTATATGGGAGTTGGAATACCGGTGGTTGCCTCTCCAGTCGGTATAAACGCGGAATTTATTATGCAAGGTGAAAACGGTTATCTTGCAGATACAGTTGAAGAATGGGTCGAATACCTTGAACTTCTAATAAAAGACAGTGTCAAAAGGAAGAAAATGGGACTCCGGGGCAGGGAAATAGCTGAAAATAAGTAATGCGTAAAAAAATAAGCTGAAAAATACAGCAAGGTTAATCGGGGAATATTAAATAATAGTGAAACAATCTGAAATCAGGGTGAATGCAAGCGGGGGAAAAATAACCCTGGAGCATGTTTCGTGTAATTTGTGCGGAAACAATGATACCCGTGAAGTATTTCGCGCATGCGATAATCGCTATGATACATGTGATTTTGAGTTCTCCGTAGTCGAGTGCAAGTCTTGTGGGCTCGCCTACTTAAACCCGAGACCGGACATGGTGTCTATACAGGCATTTTATCCTGAACGGTTTTTTGGAAATCGTGACAACACGGAACAAGCTTTAAAAAAATATCGCATAGAACTGAATAAAATTGAACAAACCTCAGGAAAGTTGCTTGATGTGGGGTGTGCAAGCGGGGGGTTTGTAAAGTATGCTAAGGATCATGGGTTTGAAGCCGACGGGCTTGAGACGGCAAAAAATGCTCACACTTCAGAGCATTTAAAGATTTACAAATCATTCAAAGAAATTAAAGACTCTCAATATGATGTAGTAACCGCATGGGCTGTTTTTGAACACCTGCATGACCCGATGTCATATTTTAAAGAGATTAAACGCCTCTTGAAGAGAAATGGACATTTTATTTTCCTTGTGCCTAATTTTTCAAGCTTCAGATCGAAAGCAATGGGATATGAAGATATTCCACGTCACCTATTATTTTATACCCCCGAAACTATAAGACAATACCTCCAAAAGGTCGGGATGGGGCTTGATAATATAGAACAAGACAACAGTATCTATTACGGAGGTCACAGGAAATTCCTGGTTTACCTGGGGCTACGATGGATCGGGCGAGCTTTTACTCCCCGTCATCAAAAGAACCTGTGGGAGAGCTATAAAAAGGGAGACATGCCTCCATGGGAAATGCTTTATCTTACCCCTTTTGAGCACATTGATCGGCTGGTACACCGTCCCATATCAAAATGGTTTGCGAATAAAGGGATGAACGGAACTATGATAGTTTACACAAGCAATAATCATGAATAAAATAAAAAAGCTGTTTCAAAGAAAAGTCGATAAGCCTTTTGATAAAACCAAACCCACAACGTTTCTTATTACAAGCCTGAAGCAGAATCAAAACTATTACAGGGATGAAGAGATAATCAGGCAGGCGAATGGTGTCCGGCTGGACGAAAATTATGAATTCGACAAGTATGGATGGGATATAAAAAAAATCATAGACGATTTGTTTAAAGAAAACAGACCCGAATTTATTTTTCTAAATTACAACCACCACTTTACTCACAAAATACAAAAGCTTACTAAAATAGGTATTACTATTATCGTATTTGTAGGGGATACTTACAATTTTACCATGACCGACGATAAGTCAATAAGAAATAAAGACTTTATTCTAAATCTCAACCCAGCCGCTTATGTCACCGCGTTTCCAAATACAAACGGTATGCTCAAGGATGGCCTTGGAATCAGGGATATTAAAATCATCACCTGTCACTGGGCGGTGGATGAAAATATCTACTATCCTCAAAACCGGTGGAGACGGTTTGACATAGGCTGTATCGGCGCTCATACGGCTCATAAGTATCCCTTTAGAAACGAAGTGCGAAACCATCTGCTCTCTCAAAAAAAACTGAAATTCTTTAAGAAAGTTAGAGTCTGTTCCCATGATGGATTTTTATTTGCGAAGGCGCTCAATCGCCTTAAATCCTGCTTCACCGATTCCTCTGTTTATAACTTTACACTTATGAAATACTTTGAAATCCCGGCATGTAAAACCCTGCTTTTTGGTGAAAAAACGGATGAATTCGAATCTCTCGGGTTTAAAGACGGAGTTAACTTTGTGGAAGTGGATAGAAATATTTTCCCGGAGAAATTTGATTATTACCTGGCAGGAGCAGGGAAGAAGGATTACGATGAGATCACTCACAATGGCAGGGAATTGATTCTGGAAAGACATACATGGAATATCAGAATTAAGGAATTACTTAAAAACATTAAAGGTCTTTTATTAAAATAATGAATGAAAGAAAAATAAAAATCCTCCATCTTTTTTCTACACTACCGGTTGGCGGAGCAGAAATGCTTATGCTGAATATCGCGAAAAATATTAACCGGCAGAAATTCAAAGTCGTGGTCTGTTGTCTTGGAGAAGAAGGCATTATTGGAAGGGAGATTAAAGACCTGGGAGTGGAAGTGGTAAGCTTTAATTTTAATAAAATCGGAAGCCTTAATCCCGGACTGCTGTTTATACTTGTATCTTTTTTGAAAAGCAGGAAATTCGACATTATTCATACCCACATGTATAACGCCAACTATTATGGAAGGGTAGGAGCCTTATTGGCAGGAATACCTGTTATTGTTTCCGCGGTGCATAATACTTACGCGAAAAGAAAACTGCACAGGATTATTATCAACCGTATCCTTTCAAAAATTACTAAAATGGTTTTCGTGGGGACGCCCGCAGTTAAGGAAGATGTTAATAAATACGATCATATACCGGATGACAAAATAGAAATTCTCTCTTATGGCATCGATACGGAGAAATTTCTTGAAAAACATGATAGAGACGCTATAAGAAAAGATTTAGGGCTTGCCCCGGGAGATTGTATCGTCGGAAATGTGGCAAGGCTTGAAAAAGCAAAAGGGCAAAAATACCTGATTGAAGCTGTTCAAATTTTAAAAGATA
The DNA here is from genome assembly GCA_965367285.1 of uncultured bacterium. Classification (GTDB taxonomy): domain Bacteria; phylum Nitrospinota; class Nitrospinia; order CAJXCL01; family CAJXCL01; genus CAJXCL01. Next base: position 8,631 of record CBDUII010000013.1, on the reverse strand, counting down.
AAGGATTGAATGTGAAATGCCTTGTTGTCGGTTCCGGCAGTCTGGAACAGGAGTTGCGGAATCTGGTGACAGCAAAAGAAGTTGAGGACAGAGTTTTCTTTCTGGGGACGAGGACTGATTTGCCGGAACTCTTCTCCGCAATGGACATGTTTGTATTCCCTTCCTTGTGGGAAGGATTGCCTCTTTCTCTTCTTTCAGCAATGGCCGCTGGACTGCCGATTATTACGACTCACGCGGGAGGCATAAGGGACGTTATTGTGGATGGAGAGGACGGTATTGTAGTTCCCGGCTCCGATGCATCAGCGATTGCAAAGGCGATTGAGAAAGTTTTAAACGATAAAGAGCTTAGAAAGATGCTGTCTGAAAATGCCCGTCAAAAGGTTCTTCAATATTATTCTGCTGAAGTTATGACAAGAAATCTGGAAGTAAAATACGAAGAACTGATTAGTTGTTAAAGGTGTGTATAGGCAAACATTCTTTCAGTTTTTCGATAACCTCAGAAGGGGTGATCTCATAAAGACATTTGCTGATGTTGTTTTCGCATAACCCTGCTCCGCAGGGTTCGCAGTCCCAGCCTTTTCTTACCACAATGTGCGGATTTTTCCCTCCCCGCGCGTGCCAGGGAGCCCAGTTAAACACACCGGTCGGGCCGAATATGGCCACCACAGGCGTTCCTACCGCCGCGGCGATGTGCATCGGCGCCGAATCCACTCCAAAAAAAAGATCAGACGCTTTTGAGATCGCGGCAAGCTGTTTAATATCTGTTTTACCGCAAAGATCAATTACCTTTGATGCTGAATCCGGGTTAATTGACGCGACTAAAGATAAAATATTCTTCGATCTGTCTGTTTCACGCTTGTCCGGTGATGATGTGACAATTACTTTAATGCCTTCTTTGCTTAGCCGGGTAATTAGCTCTGCCATGTACTCATCTTTCCAGCATTTAAAAATCCAGCGCGAAGTAGGGTGGATATGGACAATGGTTTCTCCGCTTTCAATATTGTTTTTACTTAAAAGCTCTTGGACAAAAATATTTGCGTCTTCCGGGATATGGAGATCAAGTGAAAGATTATCTGTATCGATGTTGAATTGCCTGACTACATCAAGATTTTGTATTACAGCATGTTTGTTCCAGTCGTTTTCGGAAATGTGGGTATATAGAAATTTCTTACCCCAAAAACCTCTATTAACAGGATCTTTCCCAAGCCTGTATCGAGCTCCTGATATTAGCGAGATGGTTGCCGCACGGTCTCCACTCGTTAAATCCACTGTCATATCGAATCCCTGGTTTCTGATATTTTTAGCGAATAAAAGCTCACCGGTAATTTTTTGAAGCAATCCCTTCTCTTTAATACTTCTATCATACAATACGATTTCATCAATAAGCGGATTCCCCGCTAAAACATCTTCTGTTCCGGAATTTACAAGCGCCGCTATATGAGCGTTCGGAAACTTTTCCTTTAATGCTCTAAACACAGGAATTGTGAGAACCACATCTCCTATATGTTTTAATTCTATAACCAGGATTTTCTTTACGTTCTTAAAGTCGCTTTTATTGATCATTGGAGTTTTCTTCTTCGTGGTTTTCTTGATCTCCTCGGCTAATTATTCGTTTGGCTGTTAGTTGCGTACAAATTATTCTGCTTCTTATTTTTCATCCCTGAATTGCAGTTCATAAAGCTTTTGATAGAGTCCTTTCTGTGCTAAAAGGTCTTCATGAGAGCCGGACTCAATAATTTTACCTTTATCTAATACAACAATCATATTTGCTTTTCTGACCGTGGAAAGTCTATGGGCGATAACGATAGTTGTCCTGTTTTTCATGAGGTTTTCAAAAGCGCTCTGAATTTTCATTTCAGAGTCAGTATCAAGAGAGGAAGTCGCCTCATCCAGTATCAGTATTGGCGGGTTTTTGAGAATTGCTCTCGCGATGGATAGCCTCTGCTTTTGTCCACCTGAAAGTTTAACCCCTCTCTCCCCGACAACCGTGTCATATCCATCAGAGAACTCCATGATGAAATCATGCGCGTAAGCCGCTTTTGACGCTGCAATGACGTCTTCAGTGGTAGCGCCAGGGCTTCCATACTGGATGTTACTTGATACCGTATCATTAAAAAGAATGACGTCCTGGCTTACGATTCCAAAAAGAGATCGAAGGGATTTTAAAGTCACCGTGGAAATATCAATATCATCTATACAAATTTTGCCCTCATCTGGCATATAAAACTTCGGGAGCACATTAATGAGAGTTGTTTTCCCTGCACCACTCTTACCGACAAGAGCAAATATCGTCCCTTTTTTTATTGTGACCTCAATGTTGTCTAATGCTTTGCTTTGAGCGGTTGGATAAGTAAAGGAAACCTGATCAAACCTGATTTCATTCTCGAAAGATTTAAGCTCATGGGTTCCATCTTTTTCTTTCTGTTCTTCTAACAAAGCGGATATTCTTTGAAGTGGGGCTCTCGCTTTCTGAATTCCGTTATTGACCCCCGCAAGTCTTCTTGCAGGAGTATAAAGCATGAATATTGCCACGAGAAATGAGAAGAAGTCACCGGGGGTAATTACGTCCTCAACTATCAAATTGCCTCCGTACCACATGACAAAGGCAATCCCAAATCCTGCCATGATTTCCATTATTAATTTCGCTAACCCGGAAACCCTTACAGAGCGCATATTTTCCCTGTAATAATCCTTATTTTTATGTTCAAAGTTCCCGGTTTCCCTGTTTTCCCTGCCGAATGCCTTGATCATTTTTATCCCGGAAAAGCTTTCATGCAATATTTCGGTGATTCCTGAAATTTTTTCCTGCGTTCTGCCGCTTATCTGTTTAATTCTTTTTCCAAGCATACCAACCCCGTAAAAGGCTAAGGGAAGCCCTACGAGAGCGATCAGCGTCAAATCCCATCTACGGTAGAAGGCGACGCCTGTTAAGGCTATGAGCGAGGCGCTCTCGACAATCAGATCCTTAATGGCTAACGATACGACCGCTTGAAGCATGCCTGCGTCATTTACAACTTTAGACATTAACGTGCCGCTTGAGCTTTTGCTGAAATAACCCATTGGCAGTTTAAGAATATGGCCGTAAAGCCGGTTCCTTAAATCCATGACCATTTTTTGTCCGGCAGACCTCATGAGATATTCGTGCAGATAGACTAAAGCCCCTTTAACAAGGAAAACAGCAAATACCGCAAATGGAACAAGCCGAAGCATGTCGAGGTTATCCTTCGCCAGCAAGCCGTCCATGGCGGGCTTTACAAGCCATGCGAGGGAAGCGTTCAGTCCGGAGATAAAAAGGCTGACAATGCCAGCGACGGCAACTCTCTTCCAGTAGGGTTTGACGAGATGAAATATTTTTTTATAATCGTCCATTAAGTAATTTATATGCTTTGAAGAATCTGTAGATATTCTTTTACGGTTTTCTCGATAGAATATTTTTCAGCAAAATTTCCCTTTTTGTATTTATACGCGTTTTTTTTATGATTTAATAATGCTTCTTCTATTTTGCGCGCGATTTCATCGGGGTCTTTAGGCTCTTCGATTAGAGAGCCCATTTCTTCCTTTTTAACAACTTCGGATGCGCCGTTAAACCTGCTTGTAACAACGGGTTTGCCGCATGCCATTGCTTCAAGAGTGGCGTTGCTAAATGGATCGTATAAAGTCGGCAAAACAAAAAGATCGCATGCCGCATAATAACCCTTAATATCCTTTTGTGGTCCGAGAAAAAGAATATTATCATTTACATTATATCGAGCGGAAGCGTTTTTGTATTTTTCTGTTTTCCCTTTTCCCACGACCATTAATTTAACGTTGATATTTCTTTCTTTGAGTTTAGCTACAGCTTCTATTAAATAAAGAAGTCCTTTTCTCTCAAATCCGCTCCCTGCAAATAGAAGAAGATAAGTCTCATCATCAATTCCAAGAGTTTCCCTCTGTTTAGTTCTTAATTCATTTAAATCTGAGTGATCAAAGAACCTCGGGTCAACTCCGTTATATATAACATGAATACGGTTTTCCGAAACATTGTAATGCTTTACGATATTTTCTTTCACCATGCGGGAGTTTGCAATAATTGCTTTTAGGTTCCTCCTTTTAAAGAGCCTTTTTTCAAGAAACAGCAGCACTAAATGAAAGGGGTTGAGGATTATTGTAAAGTATCTGAGTGGTGAAACGGATTTTTTCCTTTGTTCCAGCCATTCCCTGTGACATCCGTCGCCAGCCCTGTAAACGTCATGATAAAGTGTTTTTTCAAAGCTTAAAATAACACTCATAGGCGCCTTTTTTAAGGCAAAGTATGAACCAATAGCAAAGCTCGAAACTTTCATAAAAGAGGGCCATTTTAAAGACCAAATAGTATGAATGAAAATATTTTTATTGTCGCATGCTTCCCATTCAGCAGCAAAAATATGACATTCATGACCTTCATCAACAAGCTTTTTAATAAATCTCGATAAAAAAACTTCTGCTCCACCATAAGGAGTATAAGACATTCGAATTAAACCAATATTCATGACAACTACCTCTTAGTGACATTTACTTTTAATATTATCATATAGGAATTTCTTGTGAGGGAGGGAGCAAACGTAGATGTCTTTGAAGAAATTTCAGGGGAATAAGGCAAGATACAAATTCAAAATACCTTCTTATAACCTGTAAAAATATTGTACCCCTTAACTTAAACTTTTTTCTCTTCTCCTTTGAGCCTTTCCAAATCGGATTCCACCATTTCACGAACAAGCTCATCAAAAGACAAGTTATATTTCCAGCCCAGCTTTTTCTTTGCTTTTGAGCTGTCCCCAAGCAGGTTATCTACCTCGGCAGGCCTCAAGAACTTTTCGCTCGATTTTACATGCTCCCGGTAATCCAACCCTGCAACGGCAAATGCTTTTTCACAAAACTCTTTTACCGAATGGTTTTCCGCTGAACAAATAACATAATCATCCGGTTCATCCTGCTGAAGCATTGTCCACGTGGCTTTTACATACTCTCTGGCATGACCCCAGTCCCTTTTTGCGTCAAGGTTTCCCAGTAATAATTTATCTGTCAGCCCTCGTTTAATCATAGCGACATGGGAAGATATTTTTCTTGTAACAAACTCAAACCCTCTTCTTGGTGATTCGTGATTGTAGAGGATGCCACTGCACGCATACAATCCGTAGGCCTCCCGATAATTTCTGGTAAGGTCGAACCCGGCAACCTTGGATATACCATAAGCTGATCTTGGATGAAATGGCGTATCTTCATTTTGAGGAACTTCTTTTACCTTTCCAAACATTTCACTGGAACCTGCAAAATAAAAACGTGCTTCAGGAACTATATCTCGAAAAGCGGAAAGGATATAATGAGAGCCGTTAATATTAGTATTTAACGTTGAAAATTCGTCTTCAAAGCTGTAACTCACATAACTTTGGGCTGCCAGATGATATATCTTCATCCGGTTGTATTGCTTTTGTGGATTTATAGACACTGGCATGGCTTTCTAATGATGCAGGGGTTAAATGAATCCTGTCCTTTATATGAAGTATCCTGCTCATCCTGTGATATTCATCCTCTAACGCTACTCTTCTTACCAGACCGTAGACCTCGTACCCTTTTTCTATCAGAAGTTCGGCCAGATAACTTCCATCTTGTCCTGTAATTCCCGTTATTAAAGCTTTTTTAGACATTTTAAATTGACCAGCATAAAATCAAATTAATAATTACTGTAGCCAGTCATACCATAAACTAACCGTATAGGAATTTCAATGTTTATAGATTCCTGCTAAAAACATGCGGGAATCCAGGGATCTGCTTGACTACTGGATTCCCGATAGGAACACTCGGGAATGACAGGAAGGGTGATCTCCTCAACTTTTTGAGATGCCACATGGTAAAAACGCTAAGTCAGCTAAATGCTTTTAGGCTCCCACCCTTTTTCTTGCGCAATTTTGAGTATCGCAGGAAGGACCGTTAAAGAAGCAATCATGCAGCATCCTACACCTATAGTCAATAAAACACCAATACTGTGAATTCCTCTGTGTGAAGCGACCATAAGGCTGCCAAAACCGATCATTGTGGTTAAGGAACTCAGAATGACGGCTTTTCCAGTGCTCTTGTATACCGGGGATACAGTACTGCCTCTGTCATCCCTGTACCGGTGGACGATATGAATGCCGTTATCAACGCCAATCCCAATAATGAGTGGCAGAATAACCAGGTTTGCAAGATTAAATGGGAGGTTAAACAGTCCCATTAAGCCGAGAGTCCATAAAGTTCCGAGCACCAATGGAAGAATGGCCAGAAAAGTACAACGCCAATCCCTGAAAGATATCCAGACGAACAATAAAATGGCTATTAATGCATAAATACCCCCCTTGATGTATCCCTCCTTCATAAGACGGCTGGATTCGCTCGCTGTTACTGCTGTGCCTGTAGCGTTGGGATCAATTGACCAGATATCTGAAATGAACTCCTCCATGGGTTCCCTATCATAAATATTCATTTTTGGAAATACCTGAATAAGAAATTTTCCAGTTTTACCTATAAAACGTTTTTTTAGATTTTCAGGAATATCATTAATCACTATTTTTTCCGGATTAAGGGACTCTTTAAAGGTTTTTATTTTTTTATTAAAATCAGTAAAGAGAATGGTTTGGTACTTATTCAAACTCTCTTCCACGAATGTTTTTTCTTGCTGTTTTACTAAATAATTAAAATCAGAAATTAATTTTCTGATTTTTTTAATAGACTCGGCTTGAGGTTTAAGTTCCTCCTTCCAGCTATCCTTGTTTTTTTTTCTCAGTTTAAAATTAATTTTATTCAGGGTTATGTTTAAACTGTTTAAATTGACAGGGTTACTGTCCTTGTTTGAAGGTGGAAATTTGCTGAATAAACGAGAAATCTTTTTTATGATATTTATTTTTTCTCCCTGTTGATCAGGCACAATAGAAGCGATACTGCTCACAACATTAACTGATGGAAGAGATTCGAGGTCTTTTTTTGTTGAAAGAACTTCATCAAATGAATTTACAATAATAGCCCCATACCAGGCGGATCTATCTGAACTATTTAGTATTTTCATCTCATACTCTACTGACTCTAAACCTGAGGCTTGAAGGTTCAGAATGTTGTAGTCAAAGCGGACATTTCCGATAAAAAAAATGGATAAAAAGGTGGTAAAAGAACCCAGAAGAATTAAATTGAGCGGTTTTTTCAGCAATATATCAAAAAATGGGTGTACTGTCTTTTGTGACAGATTATAGTCGAATGCAAACTTTTCAGACAATTTTTGTATCCAATGAATAGTTTTAAAACGCTCCATAATTATTATCATAGCCGGTAAAAGAGTAATTGTGGCTATCAGGCAAATAATGATGCCTGTTCCGGCTATAAACCCCAGTTCAGCAATACCTTTGAAATCGGTAAAAATAGTTGCCATAAAAGCAAATGATGTAGTAATAGCCCCCGCGATAATTCCCTTTCCTGTCCCAATAAGTGAGTTGGTGATGGAAGCTGTCGCATTATTTCCAAGTGTTTGTTCTTCCTGAAACCTTGTAATAAAGTGAATGCTGAAATCTATACCAAGCCCGATTAGAATAGTCGTAAAAACTACCGATAATATGTTTAAGTGACCAACAGTTAATGTGGTAAAACCAAGAGACCAGCATAGTGAAATAACTAATGTAAAAACTGCGATAATTGGCAGGATGAATCTCTTTAAAGAAAGGATAAAAAGGAGAGAGACACCTGCTAATGAAATCAAAGAGGCCCTGACCATATCATTACTTGTCGTTACCATCTCATCGGAAGCTAAAGCGGTGGGTCCGGTAACACCGGCAACGACGCCGGGATACTTGTCCTGTAATTTTTTAATATAATTTCGAGTAATGTTTATCGGGCCTACAGCCCTGGCAAAATCAGACTGATTTTCCTCCGGACGAATAAAAATATAATAAAACTTTTTCTCCTTTGAAGTGAGATACCCTTCTTCATCCATTTCTCCTTTTTTCTTAATAAAAAAATTATTCCAAAAGGATGAAAAATCATTCTCACCCTTTAAGTGACCCACCGTCCCTTCCAGAATGGATTCAACCAGTGTTAAATCTAGTGGATTATCTGAATCCTTCTCATCACTTTTTTCATTCCCTCCAAAAAAATCCGAAATTAATGTCCCAACCATGGCCTTACTGATCTCCTTATTAACCTGCTTAAAAAATGATTCAAGACCCGGGTTTTTAATAAGGCTGCTGATAAAAGAACTATTTGATTTTATTTTATTCTCCAAGGCATGAAGATCATTTGGGCTGAGAAAGAGGAGTTTTTTGCTTTTAAAAAAATCTGTATCGATTTTATAAAAAACATCCTGAAATTTATCAGGATTGGAATGGAAAAAATGTGCAAGATCTTCTACAAAATCTTTTACTCTTTCCTTGTTCGATCCTTCTATGGCTACAACTAACCCCCCAAAATCTTTAAACTCCTCACGGAATTTTTGGTAGTCTTGATAGTACTTGGCATGAGGCGAAATAAGGTCATTCCGGTTGTTAACAAATTTAAGATTATCAATGGTATAATGGATAGATATAGTGCCCGAATAATTGATGATATTTGGATAAAGTAAGGGAGCTTGCCAAAACAAGATGCTATAGACACTAA
>CBDUII010000012.1:0-17191 GCA_965367285.1 uncultured bacterium | reverse complement strand
CATATGAGGATCGTCGCCAAAAGTTCCGGCAGCCACCATCCCCACAACTAATGATTTCGTAGCCGATGAATTTTGGATTACGATTTTAGCAATCCCTAAAGGTTCAAAACCAGTAATTACTCCACATTCAACAAACCCTCTTTATGGGAAAGAGTGGTGGAAATGGTAAGATGGCAAAACTCAAACATTTATTGCAATAATAAAAGATAACAAATCACTACACAGGATTGCAAGCAGCGAGCTTTTTTGCAAACGAGCCGCTGCTAAATAAGGTTTTTCTATTGCAAAGGTTGTTATTGGTTTGCTCGCTGCCCGTGAGCTCAAACGTTGAGCCTGTAGGATAAGTCGGTTTGTAAATTTTTTTGATTTTTGTAAAAATTTTGACCTCCATATTTGGCGTATATTGGACAATCTCAGGTCAAGGAATCATTTTAGTACCCCTGGTTTTTACATATTCTTGGAGGTAGGGACTTATCCTACAGGCTCGTTAGCGGTATTGAATTAATAGTACCACTATGATACAATATAGGTATGCTTCCCAATATACGCGATTTAATAAAAGATTTAGAACATACAGGGTTTAAAAGTTGTGGATGAAAAGGAATTCACAAAAATTTTAAACATCCAAACGGTGTTAGAATTACAATCAGTGGAAAACCTGGAAATGATGCAAAGACTTATCAAATACGAGATGCTCAGAAAGCAATTAAGAGGAGTTCAAAATGAAGAAAATATCTGATCAATATTTAAAAATTGTTGAATGGTCTGAAGAAGATAAATGTTATATAGGAAGATGCCCTAGTTTAATGCTTGGTGGTATTCATGGTAAAGACGATAAAAAAGTTTATGCCGAGCTTTGCAAAACAGTGGAGGAATGGATCTCAATTCAAGAAAAAGATAGCGATCCTTTACCACCACCGACGTCCGGCAAAAAATATTCAGGGGTATTTAATTTACGCCTGGGGAAAGAGCTGCATGAGAGATTAGCTCTCGAGGCCATGAAAAATGGGGAAAGCCTTAACTTCTTTTGTGTAAAATCTCTTCAAAAACAAATTTGACCGCTAACCAATCTCCAGACTGTGTCACAATGCCCTTTTTGTCACCCTGAACTTGTTTCATGGTCTTGTAACTTATTGATATTATGAGATTCTGAAATGAATTCAGAATGACATTATACGCATTTTCTGAATTACGACACAGTCTGTCGCTGGAGATTGGCACCCAACAGCAAGCTTCAATACAACGTTTGTTAAGCATATACGGTTTTATATTATTCAAAGTTTGTTGCTCTTTTTGTTGGGCGCAACTCAACTGTTTCGTTATCTTTGAAAACAACCTTTCATATACACAAATTATCTACTATTGTGTGTATAAATAAAAAAAGGAGGATTTTACAATGAGAACGAATATAGTACTTGATGAAAAATTAGTTAACAGTTGCCAAAAAACAACTGGAATAAAAACTAAAAGAGAATTAATCGAGCACGCATTACAAGAACTTCTTCGTCATAAATCCCAGAAAAAAATACTTGAACTAAAGGGAAAAATAACCTGGGAGGGCAATTTAAATGAATGGAGAAGTAGTTATAAACCATGATGTTTCATTAAAACCGTTCTACCCTCATGGGTGACCTCTTTAATTATTACTCGAATATTTCTTCTTTTTTCAAAACATCTTTTAATTTTTTGTCTAATGTCCATATCCTTGATAAAGTTTCTCGGACAGATAAAATAATAACACTATCTATTAAGCCAATTCCTTTTGAAAGCCCTTTATTTTTACCAGACTCGATACCTGCTTTTAAAAATACATTTTTAACTTCTGGTTCAGGAAGATTCTGCCAATATTCATAGATGATATCTCTTTCTCGACTATTTAATGCTCCTTGCATTAATTCCGCAAAAATACATTCTAAGGCATATACTTGATTTTCTTCTAATAACGTAGTGATTTTTTTGAAGAATGGCTCTCTCCCTTTCAAAAACTCCACCCATACTGAGGTGTCAAGTATGACCATTATACGCGGTTAATTATTCTTGTTTTTTGAGGTGAGAAATTCTTACGGAACTTAAGAGGAGTTTTTGATACCGTGTTATTTAAGTTTTTTATCTTTTGCAGTTTAACCCACTCGGATAAGGCTTTAATTAAAGATTCAGTAGTATTTTTCCCTTTTGTATATTCTTTAACTTCTTCTATTAACCTATCCGGGATTAATGCTGTTACTTTCATAATAATTATAATACGATATATTATCGTATAATTCAAGATTTTTTTTTAATTCCAACTATATCTTTTCTATAATCACTATTGAATATTTGCCCCCTACCCCTTTGTTCGTGCAATTCGCGTAATTCGTGATTAAAGTTTTTCATTCGGATTTTCTATTGCAACTGGTCCAACAGTTTTGGTTTGACAGCTCAACATACATCACAATATTACTTAAGAGAATAACAAGCAAAACATGTTATTCTACAGGTGTTTATTAAAAAAAAATGGCCCATTGGTACAAATAACCTGAATCCAAACGGTAAAAAAACTACAAAATTAGGTTGCATGCAACCTAACACAGAATTCCCGACTGCAGTATTTTTCTGTTAGGTAAACTGTATACTTGATATTAATGTTAGTCAGTCAAATTAGTAGAACTTGCCGGCATGAAAACAAAACATAAAAAAGGAGATGTTTTTGGTAGCTGGACATTGGAGCGCTTTATAAAAAAAGGTGGTAACAGCCTTGTTTGGGTTGTAAAAAATGAGCAATCTCAGGAAGGGGCTATTAAGATATCTGACTATAGGTTAAATAATAAAAAAAAATATAATAGATTTAGAGATGAGGTTAATGCTTTTGAAAAGTGTCAAGACATAGACGGAGTACTTCCGTTGTTAGACTATCATATACCAGATCATACCGATTCTGGAATTAATTCTATACCTTGGCTTGTAACTAAACTGGCTATTCCGCTAGAAGAAGCCATCGGTAATGACTATGCGTTAGAAACTGTAATTCAGGCATGTGTAGCCTACTCTGAAACACTCTGCACAATGCATTTACGAGGGTATAGTCATAGGGATATAAAGCCTGCAAACCTATTTAGACTTAACAATAAATGGTGTGTCGGCGATTTTGGTTTAGCCTGGTTTTTGGGGAAATATGCTAAAACAGGCACAAAAGAACATATTGGTTCACGCTTTTATATTGCTCCTGAGATGCTAATTGATGCTGCGGCTGCTGATGGTTCTCTTGCTGATGTTTATTCGCTAGCAAAAACCCTATGGAAAATAGCTACTCGGCAAAGATATCCGCTTGAAGGGACGATACGAGCCGACGAAAGCTCTACACGTCTTAGCACTTATTCTAATCACCCTCGATCCTATTTACTTGATACTTTCATAGAACACGCGACAAAAAATAACCCGTCAGAAAGAATATCAATGAAAAACTTTTCTGATGAATTAAAATCATGGATTCACACACCTGCCGTTAAAAATAAAAATGAAGAAATGTCATTGAGCCATCTATCTTATCGTCTTGAATCATTACAAGGTAGATTTAAAACAGAACAAAAAATATTTAATAATTCTAATAAAAAAGTTGAACAACGAATAAACACGTTTCTAGGGCGTTTTAGCAGTGGTTTAGATTTTATGAACAGCGAACTTAAGAAAATGGAAATCGAAGTGCAACGAGCCAATGGTCAAGGAAACTACCATGCTTGGTTTCTACAAATGGGAAATGAAGGCACATCAGATACATATTTTTGGCAGAACTATTTGACGGCAAATATTCGTAGAATGCCTGGTACACACCAAGTTGGTTTTTTTGTTGGAATTTGTGTAAGAATAAATGTAGAAAAAAATGTTCATGGAATAAAGTATATTGAAAATGGCCCCGTTTCAGCGGTAGCTGCAATTGGAATCAATGCTGATAACAATAAGAGCTGGGTTAACCTCAAAAAACATGTTGGAGAAATACGAGAATTTATTTTGTCAGGACCTCAAGAGGATGTTGTTTATCAAGAATTTAATGATTTACTTAAAGACAATTTTGCAAGTGGATTTGAATCAGCACTTGGCATGTTAGAAAGTAATAATCAATCCACGATGAGTCATTTATAAGGAAGATCGACTAACCATAGGCAGTAATGAATCCCTCTGTGTGCAGAGGGTTGGGGTCACACCTTGATTTTTGATTATCAAAATCAAGGTGTGACCCCACTAAGGATAGGAGGAGAATTATGTCAGAAAATATCCCTGCAGGTGCAATTTTACAGAGAGATAAAGAAACGTACGCAATAGTACCTAAAACTACTGTTGGTCTATTAATAGCTGATCATTTGGAAAAAATTGCCGCAGTAACTCGCAAATATAAAATTCCCATAATTAAAATAATTTCCGGACAAAGATTTGCGTTGGTTGGAGTAAAAAAAGATGATGTTGATGATATTTGGAGAGACCTTGGTATGGATCCAGGGAAAGCGAAAGGTACTGAACTCTGTCTTCATTATGTACAAGCGTGTCCAAGTACTGAGACATGCAAATATGGAGTACAAGATTCTATAGGGCTTGGCACAGAGATTGATGTTTTCTTTCATGAAATGGAATTAGCTGCAAAAGTAAAAATAGGAGTATCCGGATGTCCATTGTGCTGTGGAGAGAGTTTTGTCCGGGATGTAGGTGTGTTTGGAAAAAAAAACGGGTGGTCATTAATCATTGGAGGAAGTTCTGCCCGTCGACCACGAATTGGTGATTTAATTGCGGAAGATCTTTCAAAAGAGAAAGTTATTGAATTAATAAAACGCTTTTTAGAATATTATAGTAGTCGTGCTAAAAAAAGAGAAAGAACAGCACGATTTCTTGACAGATTAGGAGTTGAACAAGTAAAAGAGGCTATTTTAACATAAGATCATCACATGTAAAAAGAGTCAGTCCATCCTTGACTGCATTAATAATTTGCATTGTACTTTAAAGAACTTCAATCTAAAATCAATAGTGGATATCTTTGAATACAGGTTACAAATAACCTATATAATTTAATATATAATTATCGAACTTACAGGACAGGAGGTAATAACATGCCATTAACCCTGACTGAATTAGAAAATGAATCATTAAAGTTGTCAGCAAAAGAGAGAGCTGCATTAGCAGAACACCTTTTAGAAAGCATCTGTTCCGGGGATGATAATGATTCAGAAAAGTATTGGATTGAGGAAGCTGAGAAGAGATATCAAGCATATCGAGCTGGCAAAATTAAAGGCAAACCTGCTGACAAAGTTTTTGAAAACGCTTATAAAAAATTCAAATGAAATCTGTAACTTTTCTAATTCCTGCAGAAAATGAAATGCTTGAAGCGGCTTCATATTATGAATCAAAAGCAAAAAAGGGTCACCCATCCTTGACTACATAGCTTCTTTACATTTCAAATATCTTTGAGATCCCTTTCTTTTAGTTTTCAGCTATCATAGTTTTTCAGGCTGTCAATAGTTAGAAATGGGGTCACAACTTCATTGATATGTACAAATGACGCTTAAAGAGTTAAAGTTTTTAATTGATGAGTTTGAAAAGGATGGAAAACACTGCATGGGAGTAAACCTGCCTGCAAATAGTGCTAATCAACTGCGGCGAGAGCTTCATCAGATGTATGGTTTTGATCCGGGCAAGGACCTTACAACCCTCTTTGGAATAGAAGTACTGTTCATTGATTCTAAAAAAGTGACTTTTGAAGAATAGCCATTATATATAAGAATTTCTACAAAAATTAACTTTCATTAGGAGACTAAAATGCAAATAATTAAATTTAAAGATAAAGTAGGTTTTTCTGAAACATTTACCCCACGTATTTTAAGGGTTAAACCAAATTACAAAGTCCCTCTAATCTGTATGAATCCGGAACAGGAAATAGCTCCTCACACAAGTGGCACAGGAATATTTTATATTGTAAAAGGAAAAGCAGTGATGACTGTTGAAGGAGAAAGCATGGACGTAGAAGAAGGGGATATGATATTTGTTGAGGATGGTGAATCAAGAGGAATAAAGGCTATTGAAACCCTTGTTGCCTTTGCTGTTCATATAAGTTCATGAAGATATTTTGTAAGTTTTTGTTGGGATAGTAAATGTGTACTGAAGTTAAATCCGTTTGACAATAAATACGCCTGGATGATCTTCAAGAAGTATTTTACGATTTTTACCCTGCCAATAAAGATAAAATTTCTCCCGCTCCCCGGCCGTGGCAGTGCCATGGATGACACCCGGCATATGTTCGGAACAGCTTTGCTCTTCCTCGGAGATGGGAATCTTAGAGGGATTTGCCTGAACTACAACTTTTTCACCCGTATCGATACGTTTAAATTCTACCTTAAGCCCGGGGCCGCTCTCCAGGTTCTCATCATATTTGAAAAGGTTTGCCCGTGAGTATTTTCCTCCAAGCCCATGAAAACCAGTCTCTATGGCCGCGCCTGTGAGAAACTGTATGACTTGCCCGATTGGTCCGTTAGCGCCGGTTTCCCGGTCACCGGCAAACTTGACTTCCAGGTCTCCCCTGACAGGAATATCCTCGTTATAAAGTTCCTTTAAAGCAAGCTTAGTCATCTGAAACGCGGTGGATACCGAAGCGCAAGCATGACCAGCCAGCTTTATGCAATCCTGGTAGCTGTAATATATTGGCTCATCGTCGTCTACAGCGCCAAGTATTGAACTCAAAGGATCACGCATTGCAATAGGTTCAATCTCAGAATAAAATTCCTGTTTCCACCTGGTATGCGGCATATCAAGATTCCTTGTTAATTGCTTTATTAAGCGCTTCCATCAGTTCAGGGATATTCACGTTACTAACTGCTGCCGTTGTAGCAATACTCTCGGCGCCTCCGCAGCAGGAATCGACTTTAAAATCATTAAATACCCTCAGCGATTCGGGATGCTTTTTAACAACATCGTTTATGGTCATATCTTTTGTTATAGTTGCCATGTTTTCCTCCAAACAGGTTGGTCCCTTGCTGAGACAGTGGTTAAAAAAAAGACTTTGAGTTTTTCAAGCTTCTCCGTAACTCATTATTTAATATTATCAACTAACTTTTTGATAGTCAATAAATGAGCCGGCGTGTTAAATCATAGCCACAACTTTTCAGTTGATTTATGTATCAGGGTTAAGTGTTCTGGTACTTACTGCCAAAGGCTTCTTGCAAAACATTTACTTCTCTTTGACAACCTCGTTCAACTCATCCAATAGTTTTTCAAGGTCGATAAAATGTAACTTGCAGGCTTGCTGTATTGTAACAAGCTTAGCCATAGTTACTCTCAATGCGGGGTTAGTCAGAAGCCCGAAACAGTGGCCTTGCTTTGTAAATACATGAAGGGTTTCCGGGTACTTTTCCAACACCTCGTATACGTTTGCATCCTTGTCTATCTTCATAGGTTTCTCTTAATCGGTTATAGACTATCAGGTTACGGGAAGAGGGAATAAGTTTATTCTGGTATTTTCCATATAGCGTTATATAGACCCAATTTTATGGGTTGAATCTACCAAAACCTGCATTTTTGTGCAAGAAAAGATTCTACAATACTGATGCAAAAGTGTTAGCTAAAGTTCTTCATGACAAATACGGATTCAATACAATTTCGTGACAACTCCTTAGCAAGGATAAGAATGTAAGGCCATGCCCCCATCGGATGTCACCAGATAAACATCCTCAAAACGCACACCTCCTACCCCCGGAACTGCAAGAATTGTGTGACCCACAGTCAAAGTCATATTTTCCTGAAGTTTCGTAACTTTATGTGCTGGTATAATAGTAGGTGCTGGTGTCTCCTCGAACCTGAGACCAATACCATGGGAAATTCCGTTCAAATGGTATTCTTCGAATCCTCGTTTTGCGCAAACCTCTTTGCCGATAGCGTCCAGCTTTGAAACTGAAATACCCGGCCTTAAATTTTGCCGTGTTGTCTCATGCATTTCTTTGTAGGTTTCAAGTAATTGTTTCTGTTTGTCATTTGGTTGTCCGACAACATATGTGCGAGCCAGGTTAGCACAGTAACCTTCAACCTGTGGAGTTAAATCTATTACTACAAGTTCACTCTCTTTAAGAGGTTCTTTATCAATTGCGCCGTGAATCCAGCAGCTTCGCGCTCCGGGATTAACATGGATTGGAGTACTTGTGCCTTCAGCCCCTGCCTTCATCATTGTGTATAATATTTCCGTGGCCATTTCGTGTCCTGAAATTCCTGGAGAGAGCATTTCTTTTGCTTTGTCCATCCCAAGGGCTGCAATAGACTGTGCTTTTTTCATAAGTTCAATTTCTTCCGGTTCCTTCACCATTCTAAGTTGATCCATCACAGGATCGGATGAGACCAGTTCCATTTCTTTATTAGTTTTCCTGAAAAGATCTACCAGAAATGCCGGTGTGTGAAACCACATCTGCATTCCAACTTTGGGGCGGCCTTCTGAAGGATGTTTTAGGCCAGGCGGGGGACCTTCAAAGAGTGAGTGGAACGTTTTTTTGACATCGGATATTTGTTCTCCCACATGTGCAAATACCTTGATTTTATCATCACCTGCTGTTTTTCGTAATTCAGGCTCTTCTCCTTTAAAACAAATAAAAACAGGGGAACCGGCTGCTGGAATAATGGCGCGCGGTTGGACACGAATGTCGCCAAAGAAATACCTGAAATCATCGTGGTTCATAATCATAATGCCAATCATGCCTTGCTGAGTCATTAACTCCTGCGCCCTGCGAATCCGGTCATAATTTATTTTCATCGTAAAATACCCTCCTTAACGAAAGCTAATTATCAGTAAACGCTGTTATCCCGTCTAATTCTCGAAAACTTTACTGGAAAAAGAATTTAACCCATTATAGTTATGATATCATTCAATCAAAATAACACACTACCTAAATTCCTATACATAAATTTATTCCCATGACTGATATCCAAAAGTTCATAAATTTTTTGCAAATTCATCCGCCTTTCAATGAGATGCCTGTAGATTTGATTGAAAAAACAGCATCCGCGATACAGGTGCAGCATTACGGCGCGGGACAAACCATTTTCCGCAAGGATGAAGAGGCAATGATATTTTATATTATCCATACCGGAACGGTCAGGGAAGTATTAAGAGGTGACGGAGAAGAAGAGACTACAATATCTGTTTTGAAAAACGGAGATTGTTTTGGCGCTATCTCCATGCTTACCGGGCAGCGGCGGAAGGTGGACGCGATAGTGGAAGAAGATGTAGAGCTGTATGTCATTTACAGGCAGGATATGGATCGGTTACTTTCTGAATACCCGGTGATGAATATGTATTTTAACCGTACCCTGTCCGAAAAGCTTGATATGTTTTTTGATTATTTTAACCGGGAGAAAATCAGGATAGTTGACAAAGAAAAATTGTCCCATGAGAAAGAAAAGAAGCTCTCTCTGATAAATGAGATAACAAAACTTTTAAGTGTAGCAGAAGAGATAGAGCTTGAGCTTTTTCCTGTGGTAGATTTGCTGAAAAAAAGGATGAACGCGGATGCCTGTTCTCTTTTTCTCGTTGACGACCTGTCCGATCGTTTAATTCTTGATACTTCCTCGGGGTTGGAACTTCCGGAAGGCAAAACAATTGCAATGAGAGGGAATGAAGGAATTACCGGGTGGGTCATCAAAAACAGAGAAGCGGTTAGTCTTGAAAACGCTGAGTCGGACCCCAGGGTTAAATTTATTTCCGAAGTTCATGAGGATCGTTTTAAGTCGCTCCTCTCAATACCTCTTATTGCGGGGGAAGAGACCCTTGGAGCAATCAACTTTCAGACGATCGAACCAAGAATTTATAACTACGAAGAAATACGCGGGATGACCATTGCAGTGGGCCAGATTGCAATGGCTCTTTACAATGCCATGTTGAAAAAAAGACTGGATGTAGATATCGATGCGCTTGAAACCGAGAAAGGAGCTGTGGCAGGAGAATTTGTGGGTAAAAGTTCTTCGATTAAAAGAATTAATAAATTTATCGCGAAAGTAGCTGATTCGAACAAATCGGTTTTGTTGGAAGGGGAAGAAGGAACGGGAAAGGAACTACTGGCAAGATTTATCCACTCAAGCAGTGCAAGAAAGAATGGTCCATTTGTAGAGGGAGATTGCCGCTTTTTTCTTAAAGAAAGCTGGGGAGATGAATTATTCGGCATTGAAGAAGGGGCCGGCGCTTCAAGAATTATAAGGCGCGGCCTTGTCGAAAAGGCTGACAAAGGAATACTTTTTTTAAAAAATGTAGAAAATTTGAACAGCGCCTGCCAGGTTAAGATTTTCAACTTCCTCCAAACCGGCCTTTATAATCGCGTGGGAAGCAAAATACAGCGCAGGGCAAACATCAGAATTATAGGCACCGCCATAGAAGATATCAAAACAATGGTTTTCTCCGGGTCGTTCAATAAAAATACTTACGAATCTTTAAACGTTTTTGGATTCAAAACAGAGTCTTTACGCAAAATGCGAAGAGACATACCGGAACTTTGCGGCTATTTACTGAAAAGAATAGGCCGGCAGACTCATAAAGAGGGATTATCTCTTTCAGAATCAGCGGAAAAGAAACTTCAATCATATCACTGGCCGGGTAATGTCGCGGAATTAGAGAATGTTTTAAATGGCGCGGTAATTCTGACTTCGGGAAATACCATCGAACCTGACCAGCTCTTTTTTCCCTCCCGCGCGCCCGGAGACAAACCTGTCTACAACCTTTTCCGGTATTCCCGGCTCTCGAATTTATTAAAAGAAAAAGTCTTTCCAAACCTTTTTGGCAAAATTGGCCTGATAATTTTCTGCTTATCCATTTCATCAATGCTTTTTTTCCCCCGTGAAAACTTTTTGAATTCACTTTTTTGGTCTGCAGGCTGGTTTTTAATTTTTTTGATTACCTTTTTTATCGGCAGGATTTTTTGTGCTGTCTGCCCTTTCATGGTAACCGGAGAAATAGTACAAAGTTGGAAAAGTTTTAACATGACTCGCTCCAGAATTATTTCTCAGCACGGAGAAAACCTGTCGATGTTTTTCATTTTTGTCATTTTCTGGATGGAAGGGTCGTTTGGCCTTCAGGAAAAACCGTTCTACACAGCCTTACTACTCTTAAGCATTACTTTAGGAGCGGTTATATGCGCGGTTGTCTTTGAGAGACGGGTCTGGTGCCGCTATCTGTGCCCCTTGGGAAGCCTTCTCGGGATATCATCATTAACATCTTTTTTCTCGCTGGACGCCGACAAGCACGTTTGTATGTATCGATGCGGTACTCATGAATGTTATACCGGGAAAGAAACTGAACCCGGCTGCCAACTTTTTTTGCATCCTTACGCTATAGAGAGTCAGCAAGATTGTGTCCTATGCATGCAGTGCCATAAAAATTGTCCTTATGATTCAGTAAAGTTGAATCTCCAGTTTCCCGGAACAGGAATCGTGGCTGCCGCCTCCCCTTCTCTCGCGGTAGCCCTGACATCCACCGCTCTTGTAGGCATATTGCCGGTGGAAAGCGGGGGTTTGCTTGCGCCGGGAAATGATTTTTTTAATGAGATCGTCAATGGCACGGGCATCGACGCCATTCCTTTATATACAGCTATTTTCTTATGCGCTGCCGCGCTGCCTTCATTATTATTGTTGCTGATGGAGCGTATTTTAGGAGGGCATGATTTAAAAAAATCGGTTTATCGTTTAACCAGGTTTGGGTATTCGCTGCTGCCGTTTGCCCTTTTGGGTCATATCGCGTTTTATGGAAAAAAAACAATATCGTGGCTGGAAACGATTATTTCGCGGACAGGAGTAACGCAAATTGATTTTTTCTCAGCAAATCTCGTGTTTTATGGAATTTACGCCATTATAATTTTATTAGGCGCTGCCGGAACCATACACACCTTTATTCGTATCCATCGCAGCGACCCGGCAGCCCTTACTACAGGCAGAAAGCTGATGTATGGCTATACAGTACTGATTGGCTTTTACACCATACTTTATTTATTAGCAGTTTTATGATTTATATCAAGTAAATCCTTGTTATCCAGTCTAATTCTTGAAAACTTTACTAAAAAAAGAATACAAGATTATAGTATAAATATTACGCATATTCTGTATATAATCATTAGAGCTTCAATTTGACAAGAAGGAAAATAACAGATCCAACTCATTTATAAGCAATAACAAAAAATAGGAGTTTCATCGAAATGAAGAATAAAAGCCGATGGCGTCATTATTTAGTAATATTTCTGCCCGTCTTAATGCTATTTGCATCTTGCGCGTATAAGGAAAGGGTTCTACCTATAAATTTACCCTTAAGTGCGGAGAACAGGGTAACAATCAATGGCCTCCATATTTCAGCTATCTCTTTTGAGAACAAACAAAGCGCTAAAAAAGCATTTGGATTCGATATTCGGAAAGCCGGGTTGCTGCCTGTACAAATTGTTTTTCAAAATGAAGGGGAAGAAACAGTAACCTTAATTCCAGAGCAGACATTCCTTGTTGATACCAAAAACCGGGCATGGCCGATCAATTCGCTTGAAAGGACGTACAAACGGGTAGAGGATTATTATCGTATCAGCGAAACCCTTTCCGGTGCAGCAAAACCGGCTTTTCTTCTTGGCGCTGCCGGAGCCGTAGTTGGTCTGGCAGTAGGTATAGTAACCGGAGAGGACCTCGGTGAGTCGGCTGGAAAAGGGGCGGCTATAGGTGCTGCGGTGGGAGCTGTCAGTGGAGGCGTGGATAGTTATCAAAATGCAAAAAGAAAGATTAATGATGATCTATATGAAAAATCTTTAGAAAACAAAGAAATTTTGCCAAATCAAATTGCCTATGGGGCGCTCTTTTTCCCGGGGTTCCCTGATGAAGCACATGGAGCATCTCATTTAAAAATTACCATCTCCATTGGTGACAAAATTCAGGCGGCTACTATCGACCTTTTAGCGTATCTTGAATGACCTGCATTTAGAAAATCATTTTTTACCTTTGAGTGCTTAGTTGCTGATGCCAAAAAAGAAAGAGGAGAAGCGCAACATCATTTAAAAACCTTAGTCGAGTGTTTTATTTATTACCATTGGATGGTTAAGGATAGTAGCGATAAAAGGGCTTAAATTGTTTTGGCAAAAGCGTGTAAAGGCAAAATTGTTTTTTTCAATAAAAATCCCAACTACTCGGAAAACAATAAATATATTGATTCATGGATGGGCAAAAAAAATGAACTTATGAATGGTTTAGACGATGACCTGAAAAAATGTGTAAATCGAGGGTTAGAGGTATTAATTAAAAATAGCAATATTGAGGAATATTATCAAAGAGTTTATAGACTTGCGTGCGAGCCCGCACATATTTCCGACCTCTTTGATTTTATGCCTAATCCTGAAGGGCCAATTGACATAGAACAAACTAATTTATCACCTCTACAAAGTATTGTAGCTATAGACTATGCTCTTCATATTGCTTGTGATTTACTTCAGGATGGCTCAGATACTTACAATCTTGGTTTAAATCAACAAATATCCGATATTAAAATCCAATTGTCCAAAACAAGAGATAGTTCTCATACTGATTCTGCATAAGTTTTGAAATATTATTTATTGCGCTTTTTTATTTGCGTCACATAAAATGAAAAGGGGTATAGTCCATCCTTTTGACTACATAGCTTCTTTACATTTCAAATATAATCCCAATATCTTTCAGCTTCCTTTTTTTTTGGAAACTGGGTCACACCCTTTTCTAACTTATTGAGTTGGATATTAACCGAATCATTTCAATCCTTATAACTCTTTTCCGTTACCTCACAACTCTTAAATGAAATGACATATGAAGGACATATTTCCACGCATAGTGCGCAACGTATACATAAAGCATCTTTTATCATTACTGCTGTACCGAACTCATCCTTCTTCAGCTCAGACTCATGGGCAAATATTTTGTTATTTTCATTCACCATAACCAAACAGTCCACCGGACAGACATCAACACAGTAGTTACATTTTATACAACCGCTGGAATCTATTTCAATGTTTTGGTTGCAGCGGAAACACCGGTCTGCCTCCTCTTTCGCCTGTTTTGCTGTTAACTTTCCCGCCAGTACCTCAAAGTTGCCTTCAATTTTTAAAAGGACCTTTTTATGGGCCTGTTGGCGTTTTAGTTCATCAAATTTAAACTTTACAGGAGAATTCATTGAAGAAACTACCGGATATCTCTTTTCTTGGGGAGGATTTACTTTGCGAATATAGCTGTCTATATGGAGGGCCGCTTTTCTGCCTGAAGCTGAGGCAACCACAATAGACCTCGGACCTGTAATGGCATCCCCCGCTGCAAAAATTCCTGGTAAATTCTGTATGCCTTTTTCCATTTCCTGCTTAATCAATCCTTTGTCTGATATGGCAAAAGGTTGCTTATCTCCTAATAATGCAACGTTCGGTTTCTGGCTAATCGCTAGAATAATTACATCTGCAGGCATTAGAATATCTGTCTCTTTGTTGCTAATGGCATTGCCGGTTTTTCTTGAAAACCTCAAGCCAACCAATTTCCCATTTTTTGTTTCAACCTTTTCCGGAGAAAGCTGGAATTGGAATTTTACTCCTTCTTTTAACGCAGCATTAATCTCATGATCATAGGCAGGCATATTTTCCCTATTCCTGCGGTAAACAACTGTTACGTTTTCTGCACCCAATCTCCGGCACGTCCTGGAAATATCCATTGCCGTATTGCCACCGCCGATAATTAATATATTATTTCCAAGTTTTTCTCTGGAACCTAACCTGACAAGCCTTAGTACCTCTGTAGACTCGATAACACTGTTGCATCCCTCTTCGCCGGGGATGCTTAATTTGTTACCAACGTCTGCACCTACTGCTATACATATTGCTGATACCCCCTGTTTTTTCAATTCACCAATGGTAATATCTTTACCAACTTCAACATTATTAACAATCGTGACTCCCAACTTTTTTAAAACTTCGAACTCATAATCGAAAACCTCCCGCATTATTTTATGAATGGGTACTCCAAGGTGAGCCATTCCTCCACAGGCTGGATGCTTTTCATAGATGGTTACTTTATATCCAAAATGGGCCAGATCCCAGGCAGCAGACATTCCTGCGGGGCCACTCCCAATTATGGCCACGGATTCTTTTCTTGTGCCTTTTAGGCTACCCTTTTTATAAGTGGTTAATTCTGGTTTGGCGTGAGGACCTGATTGAATATAATCGGTTAGATAATATTCTACCTCCCTGATGGCAATGGGCGTGTCCAGTTTTCCTCGAACACAGTAATCCTCACAGGGGGCAAAACAGACTCTACCGGTTATAGAGGGAAAGGGATTAGCATCTTTTAAAAGCAAATATGCATCCTCATAACGACCCTGGTCCATTAGGTTGTAATAATTAGGCATATCAATCCCTAACGGACATGCCTCTTCACATTGTTCACCGTGCTTAACATCCGGGTATTTCAAACCCGTACTATATTTATTTTTATCTATCATAAATAACTTCTCCTAAATTAAGTGCTAGGGACTTTTTTTTACTATTACCTGAATCTTGCATAACGGATTTTTAAAAAGAAAATATATATTTGTAACGCATTTGAAAATTCCCTGCGATCTTTCCCGCAGGGAGCTTCAAAAAAATATATAGGAAATTCAAGCACGACCTCTTATAGAAGTCAATTATTTTCTTTTTAAAGTGAAGCCCTTCCTCATATCTAAAGAACGAGTCGTTAAGGTGTGGCCGCACAATTATTTGATTACCTTTAAAAATCCTTAGAGAGGATAAACATGATAATGTAAGCTTGTAAATCATTTATAAGTAAAGATCATCAATCATTTAAAATAAAATCCAGTCTATCCTGTTAAAAAGCAGCTTACCGAATACAGATGCTATTATGAGTTGTTGGAGGGATTTGTTAAAATAAATCGTTTCTCTACCTCGGTTATTTTACTCACTTTATTAACAATTGCCTGAACATCAATTTTCAATGGATTGAAATACACCAGAATTTTTCTTGAATTCTCATTGTAACGAGCATTGCTGATTCCCTCAGAAATGTGGTCACCCATTAGAAGGGAGGTTGTCAAGGACATATTTCTCCCCATCGCAAAACATACTTTTTTTTGCGTTTTAAGAAAGCAGAAACTAAATGAGGATATTTCTTACAACTTTCAACCGCGCCCGCAATTTCTTTTTTTTGATTACGCCTTCTATTATCCGTTTCAGTCAAGCCTGCTGTTGGCTTTTAAACAATTATTTTTCTAATTGAAGCTCCCTGTGGCAAGACAGCAGGGAATACGCTCGCTAAACACTTTCAGCTATGAATCTGATCTATTGCTTTTATACTTAAAGCGTTTTCTTCAGATAAAGCTATCAGCGGTCGGCTGTCAGGTCTACAATCGACAAATAAGAGGTAAAGAAGATAGATTTTTCATCCGAATAAAAAAAGCAACTACTCCCTAAGAAATAATTCCTTTACAACGCACTACAAAAAGGTATTAAATAGTTATAATTTCACCAGTTTTTTTATTCAGGATAGTTGGCATGAAACTTCCATCCTTAATGTCTCTTATTAAAAAGACTTTTTATTCAGGTATTTTAATTCTTTTTGGAATTATTATTCAGAATAGATTTGATGTAATAGTGGGAATTATAGATCTGGAAAACCGCTTTTTTCATAAAGAGGAATATGCTTTTGTAATGAAAGTACTGTCGGTTAATTCATCCAGCAACATTATGGGAGTAAGAGGCCAGGTTTTATATTCGGTTGAGGATTATAAGGCTGAACTTCTGATACCAAAGGAATACCGTGTGAGTAATAAAACTCCTCAAAAAGGCGTTTTAGAAAGAGAAGGGTATTATACTTATTTTCTCAGGAGTTTCGTAAAAAAATATCGCGATCTTTGCAGTTATGATGGATTAATGATAACCCCTGAATCTTCTGATATATCAAAGCGACCTGTAATTGTCGCTGTATTATCAGGCAATGATATTAGATATTTGTCCGAGGCTTATTCTATTGAGACAAAAAACAAAAAAGTTATTTTGACGAAATTGGACGACGGCAAGGGGGAAAAACAAAAAAAGAATAGATGCGTAGAATAGAAACATAGGAACTTTTACAATCTTTTTTAGGGATTGGGGACGCATCTTGACATTTGACTATCTTTGCTAAAAAACAGTTCAAATGACTTTAGACGATGAATTGGTAGATGCTGTTGATAAGGTTG
>CBDUII010000011.1:0-17220 GCA_965367285.1 uncultured bacterium | reverse complement strand
AGAATGTCTTAAATTTACCGTCCGGCAAATCCTTTACTTCATCTGAATCCACCAGTTCTTTTTTGACTTTTGAGGTTTTTTTTCTTTTTTTTCCATCACAACACTATCCATTGCATCTCCCCCTTATTTCACTGTATAGGAATTTCAAAGATTTTGGCCGAAAGGTCAAAATAAAGCAAATTTGTAGCTATTCTCATAGGCGCCATTTTTACTTTAAAAGGTCTTTTTTGTTTTGTTTCGCTTTTTGAAACAAAACATTAAATAAATAAGCGAGCCCTATCGAGCTAATTTATTAGCAGTTAAATTCGTGTTTTTATGACAGATAACTTTTGCGCGTCCACCAGGGGGCGGCAGCCCTATTTGATTTCGGCCTTCCCTGGCCTCAACCCTTCGGGTGGATTACGAAAACATCCGTCCAATTCGGCTCTCCTTGCCGAGTTGTGGCCCCGGACCCTGCCCGGTTTATGGTTTAAAAATCTTTTTGAGTTTCTTTGATTTTTCTTCAACCAAATCTTTCATATTCTGCCTG
This sequence comes from uncultured bacterium, assembly GCA_965367285.1. GTDB lineage: Bacteria > Nitrospinota > Nitrospinia > CAJXCL01 > CAJXCL01 > CAJXCL01. The sequence continues at coordinate 16,691 of CBDUII010000011.1, read as the reverse complement.
TGTTCCTCTAATCTTTTTTCTATCTCATCATACTTTATAGACAATATTCCCGCGGCCAGATAAGCCGCATTTTTTGCGCCATCAACTGCGACAGTAGCTACAGGAATCCCGGGAGGCATCTGCACAGTTGAATAGAGTGCGTCAATACCGTCCAGGGCGCCTGATTTTATCGGAACTCCTATGACAGGGAGTGTGGTATGCGCGGCTATAAATCCTGCCAGGTGGGCGGCCATTCCTGCTCCGGCAATGATCACCTCTATTCCTCTTTTTCTCGCGTCCTTTACATATTGAATTACTTTTTCAGGCGTTCTATGGGCAGAGGAAATATCCATTTCGTATCCAATCCCAAATTCCTCAAATACTTCACATGCCTTTTGCATAACAGGCAGATCACTGTCGCTTCCCAGTAGTATTACTAACTTTATCATTTTACTACATCCCTCGACCCTACCTGTTTGTTATTTTTTTGTTTTCCTTTTCTGCCCACCACTTCACCAACTGATTTATAACACGAGAGGGGAGACTCAAGCAGCGGTACCCTTTTGTCTCTCCTTCATCAAAGTATCTGATTTCCAGATATTTTTCAGTATGCATAATAAACTCAACCTTTCCTTTCATCTTTGCCATAATTTAAATGTAACCGTTCACAGTGCGGCGATGTTGCTGCCGAATTCAAAAAAATTTTAAATTTGTGGTAGTTTTTTTAGTATAAAAAAACAATATTCCTGCAATCTAAAATCCGCAATCTAAAATCTAAAATGAATTGCTATTACCCCACAAAAACGCATTGGCTTGCGGGGGTGCGGGTATCCATATTTCTGCCTCGATTGATGTGATCGTCTATCTCAGCAGCGCAGCCGATCATCCTTCCATAGAGGAAGGTAGTAAAGGCGGCTGTTTCGATTTCAAGCTCAGAGATTTTCTTCTCCTTGAACGGCTGCCAGAGAATCTTCAAAAGGATAACCGCTATTACCGCATCCACATTTACACAGTAGATATTTTTACTGACCCTGGCTTCATAAAGTGATCGCACGAGTGTACGGTAAAAATCGAGAAAAATATTATAGCCCCCCTGTTCCTCCAGCAACTTGGAGACGAATAGTTCTCTGGGGTCGTAATTTACTTCTTTACCTTTAAAAATCGGGTGATTAATGCATGGAATCTTCATATATTCGATATTCCCTGCTTCTTTTTCCTTTTTCTTATACCCGGCATACCAGTGTGAGTATTTATCCGCAATCTCTTTTAATTGAATATTATGTTTTCTGTCTCCGGGGTCAGACAGGTTTGTGCCTTTAAACTGATCGATTAAAAAGGCTATGGCCTCGAATCCGTTACCTCCATGAGCAAACCCTGTATGTGTTAAAAACCCCGCGAATGCCTTGTTTATCTGAACACGTTCCGGCTGTTGAGATCCGTCCGCGCTGACACTCCCTTTGCAGCCCTGGGCGGATATGGTTCCCGGTCCGTTTGAGATGATTAAGCCCAGAAGCAGACTGAATTCAAAGAGTTCAATAGAGGATGGCCTCCTTCCTATCAGGGAGAGAAAGGCAACTTCTGAGAAACTCCACTTTTCAAGTATTTCTGAAAATTGAATACCGTTAAAAGAATCCCTTTTATGTTTATCCGTGGAGGCGGAACATCCGATAATGGTGGAAAAAATTCGGGAGTACCACGGCAAATTAATTAATGTAATTTTCGAGATACGCCTTTTCATAAGGGCAGACCAACCAATAGTTGTCCAGATAGCTGCAAGGAGCGCATCCGATGATGGCTTGCCGCCGGAGGCATCTTTTACAAACTCAATAAAAAGTGATTTTCCACCCATTTTCCCGATGGAGGTAAGCATATTTTGCGCCAGTTTGTCTTCGGTTTCTGATGTGAAAATCGCTTTTTGGTCAGCATTAAGTTGTTTTAATATTTCAGAGAAATCATACTGAGCTGTTCCTTCTTTTATTTTTTTATGCTGAAAAAGCTCTAACAGCAATGAGCTTCCATTAACAGCTTTTTTTACTTTCCCTTTGCCAATAATTCCTACTGCTGTGGAAAGAACTGTGTTTGGTGAAGATTCGGCCTCTCTGGCAGCATCCGCGGCCGCAATGGCAGGGTCTCCATGCATATTGACAAAGGCGTTCAAAGCAATATTGGCAAATTCTTTCTCTGTTTGCTCAGGGTATGATTTAATTAATGAAAAAACCAGGTTCTCTTCCAGAGAGCGTTTGGAAGCATCAAGTACCGATACATTATGCACTCTGGTAATCTGCGTTTTGGGATCCATTATGGACGCGCCGCTTGTATTTCTCATTGCCTGGCGAGGAAATTGAGCACCTACCTGGCGATTGATAATTTCAATTTGTTGATTATAAGGAGAAACGGCCTCTACCACAGGGACGTCAAGTTCCTCTGGAATGACAATCCCCTGATTGTTTCCAAACCAGCATTTTAATGAAAGGTCGCCTTTGGGCTCGAAATCAGGTTTTATTTTATTTAATTCCATCACTTTTGTGACTGCCTCCGGGATATACGCTATATTGGTAACCAGGGCGCCTTTTTGGGACACAACAGGGTTTTCAGGGATATAAATACTGTCCACTCCGAAGTAATTCATAAACCATCTTTCTTTGGCTTTGGCATCGTCCCCTGAGCCTGCCAGAGAGCCGGCATGACCGCAGGCTTTGGTAAGTTTTGTCTTCCATCTTCCCACAACGCAGGCTACGGTTGGTTTATTGATTTTAAGCTCGTGTTCGTAATATCCTCCGGGTTCCACGTAGATAACAGCCCCCTTTGATCTGTCGTCATTGTCAAGGGCATTGAAAAATTCTGCGGGCGCAAAGTGGATGTAGACGTCCTTTCCGCCTGAGATAGAAGTGGTTGTGCCCCATCCTTTAGTTGAGAGGTAAACCGCTATAGTAGTGGTAAAATTACCGGAATTCGAGTAGATTGCAATGCTTCCTTTCATCAGCGATTCTTCCGGTTTGCTTCCGCCCAGAGCGCCGCCGATCCGTACTTTGTTCCACGCGTCTGCCACTCCCAGTGAATTTCCGCCAAAAACATCCACTCCGTTCATCTGGCAGATAACTCGAATAGTGCGGCTATCTTTGATAGATATTTTCTCTGTAATAATGATAATTTTTTTTAATTCCGGGTTTTGGCGTACCATTTCCGCAACACCATCCTTCACACCTGTAGGCGGTAGGTAAACCACTCCTGTGTTAAAACGATGTCCGGCTTCCAATCCTTCCTTGACAGAATTATAGACCGGGATCGCCCCGATTTTTGTTTGAAGGCTTTGCCCGGAGCGTCCAGGGCTGGTTCCAAAAACAACATTTCCGCTTGAAAATTCGTGGCTTGTCGGAGTTACTGACCGGCTTTCAGTACCAAGGATATTTAGTACGCATACCCTGTCATCACAGGTTGCAACCTCAGCGAGAGAACCTGTCCCCACATAATATGGAAATTTATTAATACCTTGCTTGTGCATTTTTATATTCCTTTCTTTATACTATTACTCTGTAAAAACTTATTTTTTTGGAAAGTTTTTTTTTGCTCACCGGAGCGGCAGCTCCATTTGGTTGCGGCAACTTGCCGCTTTATGAAATCCCCATTTTAGCCGCAATTAGCCTTTTACCCTCTTTATCCATCCAGTCATCTATTTTCATTGCATAATTAACGACCTCAGACATAGCGCTGTCATGTCCGAAAAAACGATACATGAGTCCCAGAGATTCAAGTATTTCTTCGAGATAACCCATTCCGCGAATCAGGTTAGGGCCACCGCGACCTACCACAACAAAGAGAGGTTTCGGACCATGATTTTGGAAATACCATCTAAGGGCGTCTCCCATGGCGCGGAATGTCTCATAGATATCAGTATTGTTGGCTTTCCCACCTATTATAAAGAGTACGTTGGATTGTGCCAGCCAGTATTTAAAAACGATCTGTCCTATTTGATACATCTTTTCATAAGGTGGGTTCCCACCAAAATCAGAAGATATGGTGGCCCTGTCCCCTAACAATTCCGTGATCAGGGCATTGGCGCCTCCTCCAAATGTTGGCGCTGTTATTGAGCCCTTTTCATTGATAATAAACACATCGCTCTGTCCCTGATAGGTTCTGAGTTGATTAATCTCCTGCTCAAACTCGGAATAGTCGGACGCGAAAAGATGAGAAGGGAGTTCAAGACGTTTCCAGGAAGGGTCATCAATATCAAAAGATGCTTTAAAATCACAGGCCACAGGAACCAGCCTTCCTTTTTTATTTGGTGACATCCGGATGGGATTCAATTCCAGGATATTCATTCCGTAATTGTTATACAGAGTCCAGAGTTTCGGAAGGTTTTGCACAAGAGGGCTGATAATCTCACTTGGCGCGCCCAGGTCTGTCAGCGCATTGGCAATGTGATAAGACTTCAGCCCTGTAAGCGTATCAAGGGGAATTTTTTTTATCTTATCGTTTGGAAGTTCCTCGATGTCCACTCCACCATGATGGGTAATGGTTGCCATAGGAGCGCGATATTCAGTGCTTTCACCAAGTGAAAAATATACCTCATGCTCCGCGGGGACGCTTCCCTCGAATGTCACCCCTTCAGCTTTTGCTGTGACATATCCGGCCGTGTGCTTGATAAAATAAAGTCTCTCCTTTTCAGCAATGGCAGCGCTGATATCAGATGCCCGGCCAATCAGGCCTGATTTTCCTTTTTTACCCACCCCGCCTTTGAAGATCGGTTTGATAAAAACTTCTCCGTGTTTATGGATCATCTCCTTGATTTCATCGACACTGGCCTCGGGTCCAAGAACATCAGCCGATGGAAATTCAACACGGCTTAATAGTTTTCTTCCCCAAAGCAATCCTGTTATCTGCATATTTAAATCTCCTTAAAAACGTAATAACTATCCGGCAAGCTCCTGATGGCGATCCGCTTAACTCATCAACCGGCCATTTTAATTAGATAATTTTTTTAATAAAAAATCAGTTGCCTGACAGGTAACCCCATTTTCCCCACCGTTTGGAACAAGGTTTGCGACGGCAAGAGCGTCAATTGCAGCCAGTATATTCTCCTTGTGATCTCAGTAATAACCTTTATGATATAGCGTCCAATGCTGCATTAAAGGTTGCGCTAGGACGCATTGCTTTTGAAGTCTTTTCCTCATCCGGGTGATAATAGCCGCCCATATCAACAGGTTTCCCCTGGGCCACGTTCAGTTCATCAATAATCTTTGCCTCATTATCAGCAAGTTCCTTTGCAAATTTCGAAAAACGCGCTTGAATGTCCTTGTCTTTAGTCTGCTCAGTCAATGCCTGCGCCCAGTATAGAGTGAGGTAAAAATGACTTCCCCGGTTATCCAACTCATTAACCTTACGAGAAGGTGACTTGTTGCTTTCCAGAAACTTGCAATTTGCCTGTCCAAGCGTCTCCGCGAAAATTTTCGCTTTTTCATTATTGGTTGTGTTACCCAGATGTTCCAGTGATTCCGCAAGGGCCAAAAATTCACCAAGGGAATCCCACCTTAAATGCCCTTCCGCTTGAAACTGCTGGATATGCTTAGGAGCCGACCCCCCTGCGCCTGTCTCAAAAAGTCCGCCACCATTCATAAGGGGTACGATGGACAACATTTTTGCGCTGGTCACCAGTTCACGAATGGGGAAAAGTTCCGGTTTATACTCAGTCAGTCCGTTCCCGGTCACTGCATGCGTGTCTTATCCTTCGCTCGTTCTCTCAACTTAGAATCTGGTAGCTTTCGCTACAGGCATGATATGGATCTCCAGGCCGGTGATATCGTGATTCGGTAAATATTTATTTACTTTCTCGATGATCCGCGCATCGTGGGCTCTCGTTTTGTCGAGCCAGTATACTAAGGGCACACCAGTTGCTCTTGCCCTGGTGATGGCCAGTTTTACCCAATCCTGTATCGGCCCATCCTTGACCTGACAGCTCCGCCAGAGATCACCTTCTTCCACAGCGTGTTCGTGGATTGTGTTTCCTGAAGCGTCAACAATACGAATCGTTCCGTCTCCAGGTGCCTGGAAGGTCTTGTCGTGAGACCCATACTCTTCCGCTTTTTGCGCCATAAGACCTACGTTTGGAACCGTCCCCATGGTTGCCGGATCAAAGGCGCCATGTGTTTTACAATTATCGATGGTTTCCTGGTACAGGCTTGCATAGCTGTGGTCAGGGATGACCGCCTTTGTATCGTGAAGCTCACCGCCAGGGCTCCACATTTTTCCGGATTCACGGATCATGGCAGGCATGGATGCGTCGATAATGAAATCACTGGGCACATGCAGGTTTGTGATCCCTTTGTCTGAGTTCACCATCGCAAGTTCAGGGCGGTTCTTATACACTTCCCTGATGTCCGCTTCGATCTTTGCCCTTTGATCTTCCGGCAAGCTCTGGATTTTGGCATAAAGGTCGCCCAGGCCATTGTTAAAATCAACGCCAAGCTCTGCAATAACAGCAGCATGTTTTTCAATAACGTCTTTGTAGAAGACTTTCACACAATGACCGAAAATGATGGGGTCGGAGATTTTCATCATTGTGGCTTTCATGTGTAGAGAAAATAGTACGCCCTGTTTTTTTGCATCTTCCATCTGTTCCTCAAGGAATTTTGTCAAGGCCTTTTTGCTCATGAACGTTGCGTCAACCACTTCACCCGCTTGAAGGGGATTCTTTTCTTTGAGAACGGTAATGTTTCCGTCCCCGTCAACAAACTCAATTCTTGCATCTGTTGCTTCTGCCATGGTTGTAGATTTCTCGTTGGAACGGAAATCTCCGTTGCTCATAGTTACCACATGTGTTTTTGAGTTCGGGCTCCATGCACCCATTTTATGGGGATTCTTTTTTGCGTATTGTTTTACCGCATCCGCCGCTCTGCGGTCTGAGTTCCCTTCTCTTAAAACCGGGTTGACGGCGCTTCCCAGTACCTTGGCATATCTGGGCTTGATCTCCTTCTCTGCGTCATTTTTCGGCTCCTCCGGATAGTCGGGAACATTATAACCATGTTCTTGCAATTCTTTAATTGCGGCTTTTAACTGCGGGATTGAAGCGCTGATATTTGGCAGTTTGATGATATTGGCCTCTGGCTTCTTTACAAGCTCTCCCAATTCGGCCAATTCATCTGGTATTCTTTGGCTCTCTGTTAGCTTTTCCGGGAAGTTGGCGATAATTCGGCCTGCAAGAGAGATATCCCTTGCTTCCACTACAATGCCGGATGGTCCTGTAAATGCATTGATAATAGGGAGTAAAGAGTAAGTCGCTAATGCAGGAGCTTCATCAGTTTTTGTATAAATAATTTTTAAGGACATACACACCTCTTCTAAAAAAAAATTAATCGATTCAGACTTTATACAGTTAAGCCTATTAAACGTTATTTAAAGCGCCGCCTGCCTTCAATGTATCCACATCGGAAGGACTGAAAGCCGGTTTCAAAGGAATGTCCTTTTTTCTGGTTTCATTATGCAAAATAAATTTATCGCCTCCCAACTCAGAAAGATCAATGGAAACCTCATCTTCCTGTTCAACAGCCGCATGCCCGGCTTCTTCCGCAAAGACAAAGGGAACAATGCCAAAGTTGATTAAATTCGCCAGATGTATTCTGGCAAAAGATTTTACAATAACGGCCTTTATGCCGAGGAACATGGGACAGAGCCCGGCATGTTCACGAGAACTTCCCTGTCCGTAGTTGGCGCCTCCGATAATAATTCCACTCTTACCGGAATCACGCAATGATGAAGCCCTTTGATGAAAGGTCTCATCAATAGGGCTAAAGGTTGCTTTTGAGTATTCAGGCACATTAGACCTGAAATCGAGCCACTTTCCTGCAGGCTGGATATCGTCCGTTGATATGTTGTCTTCCAGCTTTAGTAATATTTCTCCCGACAATTTATCAGGTAAAGGATCATTAATCGGCAAAGGGGCAATGTTAGGACCCCTTACGATCTTTATTTTTTCAGCCTCGCCAGGAGGAAAAGGTGGAATTATAAGATTATCGTTGACAGTTAAAGATTTTGGCATTGATATGTCTGGATAAGTAATATTCAGCTCTGCGGCTGTTTCCACAGGATCGGATATCTTCCCTGTAATAGCTGCAAAGGCCGCAACCTCAGGACTAACCAGGTAGACATCAGCATCTTTCGTTCCTGAGCGGCCTGGGAAGTTCCGATTGAATGTCCTCAAGGAGACCCCTCTTGTTGGCGGTGCGTTTCCTTTTCCAATACAGGGACCACAGGCGCTTTCCAGTATTCTGGCGCCTGCCTCTATGAGATCGGCCAGGGCGCCATTTCTGCTGATCTCTGTCATTACCTGCTTGGAACCGGGAGAGATGGAAAGACTGACATTAGGGTGAACCGTCTTTCCTTTAAGAATTCCTGCCACCTTCATGAGGTCTTCATAGGAGGAATTAGTACAACTTCCTATATTTACCTGTACCACTGGCCGATTTTTAATATCTAATTCAGCTTCTTTCTTTTCTTTGCCTTTTGTACGCCTAAGCACAGCCTATTCTTGATTAATTTGAAATAACTTTCCAGTAATGTCAGGTAAAGCGATCATTGGCGTCAACTCTGTCAGGTTAATCTCTAGTGGCTCATCGTATGTTGCATCAGCATCAGGCTCCAGGCCTTGAAATAAGTTTTCTCTTTTCTGGCTATTTAAAAAGCTTCGAGTTACTTCGTCAGCGGGAAAAATAGACGCTGTAGCTCCTGTCTCTGCTCCCATATTGGTTATGGTTGCCCTTTCCGGCACAGAGAGGTTTTTTATCCCGGCGCCAGAATATTCAAAAATTTTGCCAACACCTCCTTTAACCCCAACTCTTCGAAGCAGTTCAAGAATAATATCCTTGGCAGACACCCAGGGTAAGAATTTGCCGATAAACACTACCTTGACAATTTTGGGCATGGCAAGGGTAAAAGGTTTACCGGCCATGGCAAAGGCCACATCGAGCCCCCCTGCTCCTATGGCAATCATACCAACGCCTCCACATGTTGGTGTATGGCTGTCTGATCCTAAAAGGGTTTGGCCGGGTGAGCTGAACCTTTCCAGATGTATCTGATGGCATATACCGTTACCGGGACGGGAAAAATAAATTCCATATTTAGCTGCCACTGACTGCAGATAAGCATGGTCATCAGGATTTTTATAGTCGGTCTGCAAGGTGTTGTGATCCACATAACTTACCGCCATACTCTTGACCCTGTTTATCTTCATAACCTCAAATTGCAGATAGGCCATTGTGCCGGTGGCATCCTGTGTTAGTGTCTGGTCTATTTTGATAGAAATTTTACTTCCAGCCTTTAATTCACCTGAAACAAGATGATTACTAATGATCTTTTGAGTAATGTTAAGACCCATTAAACCTCCCTCCTTTTTTCTGTTATTGTTGTATCGGAATTTCAAAGGTGAGATTCTTCGCTTCGCTCAGAATGACAATTCCGCCCGAGTTGTCATTCTGAGCGAAGAATCTAATTTATATCACATGTTTTTTGTTTTGTTTCGTTTTTTGAAACAAAACATCAATAAAGTAGCGAGTTTTGCGAGCTAATTTATATTCTCTTTAAAATGTATTACCAGTAACAGTTCCAGATGTTCAGGGTCAATTTCCACATTAATATTTCTCACCTCTTTCCCTGTTGAATTTTTCAACATGCTTTCAAGAAGAAGGGAAGATTTATCAAAAAGCTTGTGATAAACATTTCTAACCAATTCCTCCCCTTTTGGATTTTTTGAAAATTCTTTTTCAGCCTTGCTCAACAGGCCCTTCAACCGGACAAAAGCAACATCATCCTGAATTGTTATTTTCATGTCAGAAGTATTTGATTGAATATTAAACTGGCCATCTAAAAACTTTCTGGTTGTATCAAGAATAATATCCGGCAAAGTAGAAGTATTTATGTTCATACAAACCTCCTGGCGCATCCATAAAAAGAAGGCCGACAAAAATCAAATTTATCTGACTTCTGCCGGCCTTTATAATTTTTTACACAAAAAAAACCAACAGAAATCTACCGAATTTTTTTCTCTGTTGGCTTACCCTAAAGCTAACCCTTCTTTCACTAAAAAAGAATGTCCTCTTTCCTGTCCGCCTCTTAAGAATAACAATAGTACAATAGTGATTATTGTCAGTCAAGCATATTTTTTCTCAACATTTTCATCAACTGTAAAAAGAATCACTTTTTCTCCGGTTACCGTGCTGATATCCATATGCATACTTATTACTTTTGACCCTGTTAAATTGGTGATGATCTGTTCCAGGATCATCCTGGAGTTTTCTATGAGGTTTGATCTTATCTTTTTAATCAGTTCAATTCCTTCCTTGTTTTTAGCGAGCTGTTGTTCCGCTGCTGTTAATACTCCTTTCAATCTTATTAAAATAATATCGTTTATCAAATGAGTCTCCGCGTCCTTTGGACCTCTACCCATATGATTCTTCTCAAATTTGATTAAAGCTCTGCTAATTTCAGCCTCTATTTGCCCTTTTGTAATTTTTGTTGTCATAATTGCTCAATAAATTTCTATACCTACAACCCTTCACATTTTAGAACGATATGGTTTAAGGAAATGATGCCGACTAATTTATCATTTTCCATGACCACAGCCTGGGAAATATCAAAGTTTGTAAGAAAACGGGCGGCGTATTTTACCGGCATATTTGCGTTAACTGTTAAAACGGGTTTACACATGATCTCATAGGCATGGACTTCATCTAATTGTTTACCATGTGCTATTACTTTTCGCGCTATATCTCTTAAAGTTACAAGACCATAAACATCCTTATCATTTCGCGGTTTGATTAGAATAGTCTGAAGTTCAGTTTGCTTTTTAAAAATTTCCAAAACTTCTGACATTTTAGTAAGCCCATCAACAGTTATGATATCTGTAAGCATAATGTCTTTGACTCGTTGTTCCATTTTAACCTCCTATATTAAATACGTTAAATATATTTTTCCCGAGCTTTTTTTTCAAGAAATGTCATCTGGCTTTCCGTGCCAATAACCCTGTCAACCGACCAGGAAAATGCCATGCCATGCCCTTTTTTATGAAAATCACCTGCTTTGTAAATGGCGTCCAGTATCTCGTTGGCGTGAAAATCCTCAACTATAAAAAGAAGAACATCCCGCTGCTGCTCCATTTGTAGTCCGAAGAAAGATTTTTTTTCATGAATTCCTTCTCCCCTGGCATTGAGGATTGTAACTCCGGTGGCGCCCGCAGCTTTGGCAGCTGCTATAACGTCTTCCTGGTGGTTTTCCTCTACCATTGCTATTATTACTTTAAATCTCATAACCTTTTCCTCCAAAAATGAACATCAACATTTTACACCAAACATAAAATAAAACATGGACTTTTTTTATGCTTGCCCATATAAATTTCTGTCTCAAAAAACTTCACAAAATCATAATGCCTTTTCTCTTTTCCTCCTTTTTGCCATCCTTTCCGCCATTGTTCCATACAAAAGTACTGCAATAATAGGGGATAGAGCAGCAAATGCTATAAGCCCGAAAGCATCAATAAGAACAGAGCGTCCGGGTACGTTGGATGCCAACCCTATTCCTAACGCGGCAACTAATGGAACGGTAACAGTGGATGTGGTAACTCCTCCTGAATCATAGGCTAAAGGAACAATCTTTTTTGGCGCGAAGTATGTCTGGCAAATAACTATTATATATCCGACAATAATATACCAGTGAAGGGGAGCTCCAACAATTATTCTGTAACATCCGAGAGAGACCCCGATGGCTACCCCAAAAGCTACGGCAATGCGAAGTCCCCAGGATGAGATAGCTCCAGTCGTGACTTCCTGTGCTTTTAAAGCCACTGCTATCAGGGCCGGCTCCGCAATTGGAGTGGAAAAGCCGATTAAAAACGCGAATATGTAGGTCCAAAAATAAAGACTGGGGTTGATAACTCCTGTTTTTTCAATATGTTCAATCAGGCTTGTGTTTCCTTTTGCCAAAAAATGAAAGTTTGTTAATTGTCTGGACATGGATTCTCCAAGAGGAAATAACCCTTCTTCCAGCCCAATTAAAAAAAGGGCTAAACCAACGACCACCAGCACAGACCCATATACTAACCTGCCCAGATTATCGATTTTTTTTCTAATAACTATCAATTGAAAAAAAATAATTACACCGATAATCGGTAAGACATCTTTAACCGTGCCGAGCAATACATTTGCTGAATGATAAATTAATTCCATTTTCCCTGCATTTTGGTATCAGGATACGTCTAATAAATAATCATCCCGTATACCATTACAAAAAGTATGGGCGTTAAGCTTGCAAAGGCAATTAGTCCAAACCCATCGGCTATCGGACTTCTTCCTCTTATGCTGGAAGCCAATCCAATGCCTAAAGCCGTTACTAAAGGCACGGTGATGGTTGATGTTGTTACACCTCCAGAATCATAGGCTATCCCAATAATCTCTTTTGGTGCGTATGCTGTGAGAGCTGTAACAAGAATATACCCGCCAATAATAAACCAGTGAATTGGCCAGCCCTTTATAATGCGGAGAACTCCAACGGAAATAGCTATTCCCACTGATAAAGCCACTGTTATTCGGAGCCCAAATGTAAAACTTTCAATTGATTCTTTAGAATTAGGAATGGCATTTCCCTGAGCCGCTATTTCTCCGGCTTTCGCTGCAATAGCGATTAGCGCCGGCTCAGCTATGGTAGTAGAAAATCCGATAGCAAATCCAAAAAAAAGCAGCCACCATATATTTCCTTTAGCAGAAAATTGGAAGGCCATTTTTTCACCAAGAGGAAACAAACCGATTTCCAGACCCTGGATAAAAAGAAATAATCCTGCCAATACAAAAAACAACCCGGTAATAGTAGCGGCCAAGTTGGGGAAAGGCTGTTTGATTACAAATAGTTGAAAGAAAGTAACAACAATAAGAATAGGAAGGATGTCTAAAAAAACGCTGAACAGGTTTTTTGCTAAATTCCAAAGAAACGTAACCATGATAATAGATTGGGACGCAGGCGAGATAAGTCTATTTGCTATAAATGCATCAAGACTTATATTTTGCAAGAAAAATGGGTATTAATAAAACGTTAGTTAGAATATGCGTTTATCTTGTGTAATAACCTGAAACCCTTGGGATAATATCAGGCAGTAACAGTTTTTTCGGGAAAGTTATCTTCTTCAGGTTCAGGGGGTTCTTTACTTGCAATACTAACAACTTTTTTATTTTCTTTGCCCAACATCTCGCACTGGCCTTCGAAAGACGCGCCTTCCTCAATAAAAAGAACAGGGGTTTTTATATTTCCAATGAGTTGACTTTTTGCTCTGATTTCTATTTTTTTTGACGCAGAGATGTTCCCCTCAATTTTTCCCAGGGTTATTATAGTGCCAACGGATAGTTCTGCGACAATGTGTGCCTTTTCACCGACGATCAAAGTATCACTCGTAATAATTTCACCTTCGAGAAATCCATCTAACCTGACAGTGCCGTCGAATTTTAATACTCCCTTAAATTTTGTGCCTTCTCCTAAAAAAGCCTTTACTTCCTTTCCTTCAAATTCATTCTTTATCATAATCAACTCTCCTGAACAGGATGATTTAGCTAATTATTTTTATAATTCTATTAAGGTCATTATTGGAAAAAAAAGAAATTTCAATTTTTCCACCTTTTTTCGATGTTTTTATTTTAACACGAGTTCCAAAAGATTTCTGAAGTTTATTTTCTAAATCCGCGATAAAAATATCTTTTGATTTTTTGCCAGGTTTTTTTGGGGGATTATTCATTCTATTTACTAAAGCTTCAGTTTCACGGACAGATAATCCCTTTTTAACCACAGAGTTTCTGATCTCAAAAAGTTTACCGGGAAAGATTAGAGCCAGCAAAGCCCTTGCATGTCCCATCGAAAGAGCACCATTAACTAAATCCTGCTTTATAGGTTGAGGAAGCTTTAATAAACGGAGGTAATTGGCTAAAGAAGATCGATCTTTTCCAACTCTTTTCGAAAGAACTTCCTGGGTGAGATTAAAATCATCAATTAACCTCTTGTATACTGACGCTTCTTCTATAGGATTCAGGTCTTTTCTTTGAATATTTTCTATTAAAGCTACTTCCAGGGCTTCTGAAGCCGATAGTTCTTTAATTATTACAGGGATTTTATCGAGACCAGCTATTTGAGCGGCTCTCCACCGTCTTTCTCCCGCAATCAGTTCATATCCTCCGTTTTTGTTGTTCTGTACAATTGGAGGCTGTAAAATGCCTTTTTCTTTGATAGATGCAGCCAGCTCTTTCAGGCTTTTTTCATCAAAGTCTTTCCGGGGCTGCATTTTCCCCGGGAAGATGTTTTCGACAGGAACCTGCATAATTCCTGAAGAATCGCTCAAAATTTTAGTTTTGGGAATGAGCGCTTCCAGCCCTCTCCCTAAAGCTTTTCTTTGCATTGAAAATAATTTCCTTTGCTAAGTCTAAATAGGCATGAGCGCCTTTTGATTTATTATCATAAAAAATTATCGGTTTACCATAGCTTGGGGCTTCGCTGAGCCGGACATTACGAGGGATAACCGTCTTCAACAAATTATTGTTAAAATGTTTTTTTACTTCCTTTGATATCTCTGAAGACAGAACGGTTCGGGAATCAAACATAGTTAAAAGAATTCCTTCTATAGATAAATTCCTATTCAGACCGTCCTTCACCAATTGGATTGTGTTTAAAAGATGACCCAGTCCTTCAAGCGCATAATATTCGCTCTGGAGGGGGATGATTATAGAATCAGCCGCGACCAGGGAATTTAAAGTAAGCAGACCGAGAGAAGGCGGACAAGCAATGATAATGAAATCATAATTATCCCTCACAGGCGAGATGGAATTGTTAAGCATGAATTCTCTTTTTTCCATTCCAACCAGCTCACTTTCAGCCCCGCTTAAGTCCATATTTGACGGGCAAATAAAAAGATTGTCCAATTCCGTATCCGTAATAATATTACCAAGGGGTTCATCGCCGATTAAAGAGCTGTAAATTGTAGGGCTTCCATTGATTGATATGCCCATTCCGCTTGTTGCATTTCCCTGCGGATCAGAATCGACAAGCAATACCTTTAAATCCGCAATAGATAGGCAGGCGGCAAGATTAATTGCTGTGGTGGTTTTCCCAACGCCCCCTTTTTGGTTAGCTATGCAGATTATCTTTCCCATAATCTTTATACTATTATTTTCTAAAAACTTCTTTTTTAAGCAAGTTTTTTGTAACTCAGTTGATGTTGTTTGCTGTTTTTGGCTGCGGCGCCTCGCCGCATTATTTATGAAACTATACTAAAAATCCTGATATTGCAAGAAGTTTTTCCGCAATTTTTTTATAAAACCTTAACATCTTATTTTCAATCAAAATGTTTCACGTGAAACATTTTATGTTGCCCGGAGCATAATTCCTGTAAGCATATGATATTATAAACATTATTTACTTGTATAATAGAAGAAACGAAACAAAATGGAAAAGTGGAAAAGTTGACTTGAGAGTTAAGTTATGCTTCAATATGGAAATTTTGTGTTACAGCTCCAACTTAGCAGAAAAGTTACCCGCTATTCTGAAGGAGAATTATGGAACCATTTCAAGCAATCATACTCGGCATCATCCAGGGAATTACAGAGTTCCTGCCTGTAAGCAGTTCAGGACATTTGGTAATTTTTCAACACCTGCTTGGACTTAAAGAACCTGAACTCTTCTTTGATGTCAGTGTTCATATGGGAACGTTAGCAGCAGTTGTCATTTTTTTTTGGAAGGAAATTCGTTCGATGGTCATCTCTCTGCTTCGTTTTTTCACGTCTTTTTTAAAAAGAGAGGCTGCTCTTGCTGGTATCTACGAAGATGCGGAAGTAAAACTTGCTCTGATGATTGTTATAGGATCAATTCCCACCGGGATTATCGGGCTTCTGTTGAGTAAAAGTGCAGATAAAATTTTTTCATCTGTTTCAATTACTGGTTTCATGCTGCTAATTACCGGTCTGCTGTTGTGGAGCACACGTTGTATCAAAAAAGAAGGAACAGCTGATTTCTCGATAAAAAAGGCTTTGCTGATTGGAATAGTCCAGGGACTTGCTGTTATGCCGGGAATTTCAAGATCCGGCTCAACCATTGTCGTAGGAATATTCTTAGGACTGAACCGTGGGCAGCACGCTACTCCTTTTTACTGTCGATTCCAGCCATCCTTGGAGCCGAGATATTGATTTTGAAAGACTTATCTGACTCCTCAACTTCCATTTCCGCAACGGTTATGGGTACTGTTTCAGCATTTGCAGTAGGATACTTCTCGCTGAAACTGCTTCTGTATATTGTAAAAAAAGGACAATTGCACATTTTTGCGCCATATTGCTGGATAATCGGCCTTGCCGCCCTTATTTTGGGGAGGTAAGCCCCAGTTAGAGATTGTTTGTTGATTACTTGTTTTAGCCAGAAACAATCACATTCTAAAATTTCTAACGGGGGGGGAAAACAAATGTTCCACGTGAAACATTTGTTGGGTAAACAGAACAAATATAGCATAACAACATTGAATTTATTATGCTTGTTTTGTTTAATGGGTCTCTGCCACAAGCCTTGCGGGGGTGAAAGAAAAAAATCTCTGAAACCTGTTTGAGCTTACAAAAAAAGAATATGATGAAAAAAAGCGGACGTTATGACACATCGAAATTAGCCCGTCTTAAGCAATTCGGACACTAAAAAAGGATAAGTCCTTTGTTTTC
>CBDUII010000010.1:0-17650 GCA_965367285.1 uncultured bacterium | reverse complement strand
GCTTCTGTCATCCCAAGTCCGCTGGCCTGCTCCGGCATTTCATAAGATGTATAAGTTTCCAAATCACCTTTTTTAATATTTGTTAGAAGTTCGTTTACCCAGTTTCCGACTTCGTCGGCAATAATCTTTGTTTCGATTGCTCTTGCCGCTGTCCTTCCGAGTGTTGAGAAAAGGATTTCAGGTCCCACGCCGAGTGTCTTAAGCAGCGTATTCACGTTATTAACCGTTGCTTCGTGGCCGGAAGCGTAGTTGACCAGCATCCTGGCGAGAGGTCCAACTTCCATTGCAACGCCATCGTATCTCGGAGTTTTCAGCCAGGAATATTTTCCGTTATTCTGCGTTTCAATCCCGGTGTACCACGGATCAGTCTCACCTTCCGATGGATGCAGAGGTCCATCTGATTTATACTTGTACCAGGCATGGGTGACGTCTTCGGTAATTTTACTCACATCTACAGGATGCACTTTGGAGAGATCCCTATCTTTTACAATTCCACGGGGAAACCAGAGGCTTTCCGGTTCCTTCCCTTTCATCGGGAACATGCCATAAGAGAGATAGTTTTTTAATCCTCCCCCAATGCCGGCCCATTCGAGATAGAAAGGAGCAATCGCAATGATGTCGGGAAGATAAACGTTGTTGATAAAATCCTGGGCTTCTTTCAAAATATAAAGGAATTCGCTTATTCTATCGGCGTTCAGATCATCCACGCAGGTAACGCCGCCCACCGTATAAGTCTGGATATGCGGGTTTTTTGCTCCAAAGATTGCGTGCATTCTCGCTATTTTTGACTGGATAGATAGAGCTTCAAGGTAATGCGCTACCGCCATCAGGTTTGCTTCGGCAGGAAGTTTGTATGCCGGGTGTCCCCAGTAACCGTTTGTAAATGGACCTAACTGCCCGCTGTTAACAAATTTTGTTAACTTATCTTTAACATTTTTAAAATCTCCCGGCCCGCTTTTTGGGGCATTTGGATTAACGGAGTTCGCCAGTTCTGATGTCTTTTTCGGATCGGCGCTTAAGGCAGAGACCACATCTACCCAGTCAAGAGCGTGCAGGTGATAAAAATGAACCGGGTGATCGTGGATGTACTGTGCGGCATGGAGCAGGTTGCGAATGATCCTTGCGTTATCCGGAATTTCTACGCCAATGGCATTCTCCACGCATTTTACAGAAGCCAGCGCGTGAACTTCCGTGCAGACTCCGCATACCCGCTGAGTAATAAGCCAGGCGTCTCTCGGGTCGCGGTTTTTCAGAAAGACCTCGAAGCCTCGCCACAGGGTACCGGAACTCCATGCGTCTTTAACTTTACCATCCTCAATTTCTACTTCTATGCGAAGATGTCCTTCAATGCGTGTTATCGGATCAATAACAATTCTTTCACCCATGGCAAACCTCCTTTATTCATCATTTTCTTTTAAAGTTTCGTCAAATTTTTTACGGTTGGCAAATGTATAGACTGCGTGTGCTGTTGCGCCGGCTGCCGCAGCTCCTACAAGTGCGAACCCGACTTTGTCAGCAGTCGCTTCAACTCCCGGCAGGGTTATGTTCGGCAGACGGTTATAAAATGGAGACATATTATCCCAGAACTGCGGTTCGGAACAGCCAATGCACCCATGTCCTCCTTTAATTGGCCACGAAGTACCGTCGTTATATTCCACCAGTGAGCAATTGTGATAAGTCTGCGGACCTTTGCACCCCATCTTGTACAGGCACCATTTGTTTTTTGCTGCCTCGTCTCCAAACTGTTCCACAAACTGCCCTGCGTCAAAATGCGCGCGTCGCTGGCACTGGTCGTGAATTCTTTTTCCATATGCAAACAGCGGTCGTCCTAATTTGTCGGTTTTTGGGAGACTGCCGAGAAGCAGAAAGTTTACAATCGTCGCAACCGAATTAACCACGTTATGCGGGCATCCCGGTATTTTAAGAGTTGGTTTTCCAAGAGCGGCTTCTATACTTTTGGCGCCTGTGGGATTCGGGTGCTGAGCCTGGACGCCTCCGAAACTGGCGCAGTTTCCCACGCAGATAACGTGTGCGGCGTTTCCACAAACCTCTTCCGCCATTTCCAGACCTGTTTTACCGGCAATTGTCAGGTAAGCTCCCGGTTTTCCTCCCGGACCTGGAGGCGTAGCCATGGGGATTGCGCCTTCGCAAATGGCAAGATACTTTCCTTTATTTTCTTCCATTGCCTTGGCCAGAACCTCTTCAGCCTGTATGCCGGAAGCTGCCATTAATGTTTCATGGTAATCAATGGAGAGAATGTTCAAAATAAGTTCTTCGATGGACGGGTATGTGGATCTGAGAAATGCCTCGGAATCCCCGGTACACTCGGCGAAATGGAGCCAGATTACAGAGGGCCTTCTGCCGGCAGCCTCAATAGCTTCTGCTATCCTTGGCACATAAGACATGCTTAATCCAAGAGTGACGGCGATTTTTGTGCAAAAGGAGATGAATTCCCGCCGGTCAAGGTCTTCAAATATTTTATACTTTTCTTCCTGAGTCTTTCCTGAAATGCTTCCCTCAATAGTACGGCACATAAGCTACCTCCTTGAATTTTATATTTTAGATTTCAGCCTTTTCTTCCATGGGTGTTGAGACTTTATCCATCTCTTTTTTAGATGGCGCTTCTTCATCAAGTTTATAACCGTAATGATCCGCGAAGTGACCTATCTGGCTAACAGGAAAAATTTTGTATCCGGCAATAATAGAGGAAATATCCGATTCGGTAAAAACGCTGTTCTTCCATACCTGCATGTAAATATGGATAAGGATTATGGAGGCAAGGATGAACAATGCCAAATGATGGATCAGCCTGACATTCTGTTGCCCACCAAGAGCTATATCAATGGAAGACCCTATAGACCACCAGATAGAATCCGGGTGCGCTGCAGGCAGATATAAAAGAAACCCGGTAACAACCTGGACCAGCATACAAATGCTCATTAAAAAAACCACTATCCCGCCGAGGGGATTAATAAAGCGGTAATGAGCGTGCTTGCCAAGTCCAAAAGCATAATACTTTGCCAGCCTGAGGGCGTTTAATATATTCCAAGGCGTTGGCAAAAACTGTTTGATGTCGCGATTGCAGGAATTGGTAAAGGCAAGGTACATGCGGGAGAAAATAACCACAATCATAAAAGTGGCGGCAATGAAGTGAATCTTGCGCATATTTGCCATGGCAAAAGCCTGGTACGCCTCGCCCTGGCCGAAGTAATAAGATGGATTGGCTATGTACAAGCCGGTAGTAATTAATGTAAGAATGGATAGGAAAAGTGTCCAGTGAAGGATGCAGGCCAGAATGGAGCGCGTCCTTACAACTAAATAAACCTGACCAGAACCGGAATTGGAGCTTTTACTGCTCATCGGTAAACCTCCCAAGTTGCGATCACCAAAGGACTTATGCTTTTGCTTTTATAAGGCAGGTATTACAAGTAAATATAGATACTTTGCTTTGAAATGTCAAGGATTAATATCGTTTCATATCCTTTTCAGCAGTCAGCATTACACACCCCGCTCATTTCATGACCACCCCTCTTTTTAGAGGGAAATTTTTATGCACTGTGCATGAGAAAGAGGTCAGGATGGAAAAGCAAAATACGAAGAAAATCCTATTTCAAGGCTTTTTATTGAGTTCCCGCTGCTTAAGCTATATACTTTTTGCTAATAATGAAGATTGTTTTACAAAGAGTATCTGAAGCTTCTGTTGAAATAGACGGAGTTGTTGTTGGTGAAATCGGACACGGGCTCGTGATCCTGCTTGGTGTTGAAAAAGGAGATTCCATTAAGGATGTAGAATACTTAGCTGAGAAGACTGTCAATCTTCGAGTCTTTGAAGACGAGCATGGAAAAATGAACCGCTCGTTGCTCGACGTCAATGGTAAAATGTTAATTGTTTCTCAATTTACTCTTGCAGGAGATTGCAGAAAAGGGAGAAGACCGGGGTTTGATAAGGCAGCTAAACCTGACCTTGCAAAAAAACTTTACTCTGAGTTTATTCGTTTTGTTCAAAACAAAGGAATAAAAACTGCTGAGGGCAAGTTCGGAGCAATGATGAAAGTAAATATTACAAACGATGGGCCTGTTACTTTTATTCTGGAAAGCAAGTAATGTGCAGCAAACACCAACATTTTGATCTTCTATTAGATGAATTTGTTAATTATTTAATTGTGGAGAGACGTCTGGCAAACAATACTGTTGAGTCTTACCAAAGGGATATTATTCGTTTTCTTGATTTTGTTTCTTCAAAAGAAATTCAAAATATAGAAAAGATAAAGATAGATACCATTCGCGCTCATCTGAAAAACCTTATGGAAAGTAAACTTTCTTCTGTTTCATCAGCACGTCATTTAGCGTCTATCAGGGTTTTTTATCGTTTTTTGATTAATGAGAAAAAATTGGAAGAAGACCCAACAACACATCTCGAATCACCAAAACTCTGGAGCCGCATACCTAATGTGTTAAGTTTAAAAGAAGTGGATGCTTTGTTGAATCAACCCGACACTAAAACTCCGCTTGGTGCAAGGGATAAAGCTATGCTGGAAATACTTTATGCGGCTGGTCTTAGAGTGTCTGAATTGGTTTCTTTGAGAACAAACGATCTTAACCTGCAGTCAGGATATCTTATTTCTATGGGCAAGGGATCTAAAGAAAGGATAGTTCCCATAGGAGAATCAGCACGTTTAAAAACAGAGGAATATTTGACTGACATTCGGCCAAGATTACTAAAAGGACGTATCATATCTGAACTTTTTTTAAGCCGCTTAGGGAAGAAGATGACAAGGCAGGCATTTTGGAAAATCATTAAGAAATATGCCCTGTCTGCCGGAATAAAATCTAATTTGAGTCCTCATACATTGAGGCATTCCTTTGCCACTCATTTATTATCCGGAGGAGCGGATTTGCGAGCTGTTCAACAGATGCTGGGTCATGCGGATATTGCCAGCACTCAAATATACACACATGTTATGAAAGACCGGCTAAGAGAGGTCTATGATAAATTTCATCCAAGAAAGTGACGACTACTATAGTTTTCGTTCAGGCATCAATTTGCAAACCGTTTTTTGAAACTTTCTTCTTGCTCCATATTGCCTATCATAATCAATGTATCTTCTCGCTCCATAGTGGTTGAGGATTGGGGGGTGGTGATGAATTCTCCGTTTTTCTGGATAGCGATGATATTGCAGTCGGTCAATGCTCCAATATCTGCCTCGGCGAGGGTTTTCCCTACAAGACCCTTTGGAATTTTATACCTGAAAATATGAAGCCCTTCAGTTAGAAGGGTCAGGTGTCCTCTTTGCAAGGTGTTGTTAACGATACTGGCCCCTATCATTGTATATGAAACGACAAAATCAGCCCCTGCTTTGTGAATTGCGTCTTGGTTTTTATCCAAATTTGCCCGGGTGACAATCCGAAGTTCCGGATTCAGCTTTCGGCAATATAATGTCAGGTAGCCGTTAATACCATCATCATTCGTTGTAATTACCACTGTTGGAGTCTCCTTAATGCCGGCTTTATTCAAAATCGTCCTTTCCTTGGCGTCTCCCTGGATAAACGTGCCTTTAGCGAGCGGTTGATTACACTCGATAACATCTATTAAAAAATAAGGAGTATCCTTTTTATCCAGTTCCTTAGCCACAGAAAGGCCAACTCCTCCTGCCCCGATTATAACTATTGGTTTGTCGGATGGAATGTAGATAGACATATAACCGTCAAGTTCAGACAGGTTTTCTTTTTTCCCCATCAACAGAAGTACAGATTTTGCCGTAAGCCTGTAGTCTGGTTTCGGGGGATAGAATTTACCACGTTCCCATATGCCTATGATATTAACACCTGTAGTTTCCCTGATTTTTAGATTGGAGATAGTTTTATCCAGAAAGGGAGTACCAAAGACAGGAAACTCAACTATCTTGAGATTTTCCATACTCCCTAAAGTATTTGAGTGTATAGATCCAGCCATGCAGCGGTTAGCAAGATATTTTCCAAGAATCTCCTTAATAGGGAGAACATAGTTGCATCCCGCATATTGAAGGATGTCCTTTGACGCCACAACTTCTGCCAACGCTATGATCTTGATATTTGAGATACCCCGGACCGTCAGGGCAATATGGGAATTTATTACATCCGATTGATTAGCAAATAAAATTTTTGCGGACTCAATGTTAAGCTCCTTGAATACAGCTTCTTCCAGAATATCGCCATGAACCACTGGTAAATCACAATTAAAGAGGAACTCCGCTTTAGCTTCATCTTTTTCAACAAATATAAATGGTTGATTGGTGAGTCGCAGTATTTTTACCAGGTTTAGCGCTATAGGGTCTTCCCCACAGATGATAACGTGATCCTTTAACGGCATCGGTGGTTTTTTGGGAACCCTGCTCTTGACTGCTGTCTCCACAAGAGGAGCAATGATTAAGCTGATAAAAGTATAAGGAAGGACTATTAATAGAAGAACCAAGCCGGAGACAAGAACAATTACGGAAAAAATTCTACCTGCGTCGGAACTGAATGTTATGTCTCCGAATCCTAAAGTTGTCATGGTAGTAAGTGCCCAGTAAATACCGGTAAACCATGAATGCTCTTTTCCCTCGAAATTCTCCATGATGACGTGGAAAAGGACTGAATAAGTGATGATCAATAAGGAGATAAAGACCAATAATTTTATTAAAACTAAGACGTTGTCCTTTCCACGTTTATCTTTGAATAGACTTAACAAATCGGTAGAACTTTTTTTCATAGGTTTTATTTCAAAATCAACCCCCTGCTTTAGCTGTTATCATAGCATCTTTAACATTAGCGGCTGATTTTTGTGCTCTGCAGCCAGGGAAGTAACAGAGCTAAAACAGTATATAATTCCAATCTGCCTAAAAGCATTAGGATAACCAGTACCCACTTGGCAAATGGCGTCAGGGACGCATAAGTGGATGCCGGGCCAACCTCTCCCAGTCCTGGTCCCACGTTTCCAATGGCTGCCGCTGCTCCTGTCAGAGCCGACACCATGTCCATTCCGGTCATGGTCAGACAAAGAGCTCCCAATATAAAAATAACAATGAAAAGCACTATAAAGCTGGAAATGTTCACAGCCATTTCGCTGCTGATTTTTTTTTCGCCGGCTTTGATTGTAAGAATCTGCCTTGGATTTGCCACCAGAGATAACTCCCTGATAGCGGCCTTTAAGGATACTACAAGCCTGAGGACCTTGATTGATCCGCCTGTGGATCCGGTGCATCCCCCAATAAACATCAGGATCACCAGCATCAACTGAGTGACCACCGGCCAATGATTATAATCGGTGGTAGCGAAACCCGTTGTTGTCGCAATGGAAACCACCTGAAAAATTGCCTGCCGTAAGGCGTCGCCTATAGAAATATATTCCGGAGATTGAATAATAAGCGTTGAAAAGACCGTAATGGTAAAGAAAAAAAGGATTAAGAAATAAGCTTTAAATTCCATGTTACCTGAGTAGGAGTTTTCGCCGTGGAACAAGCGATAATGCAGGGAAAAACTGGATCCTGCAATCAACATAAAGAAGATTATTATTAGCTCGATCAAAAAGCTATCATAGGCAGCGACTCCCTGGTTCTTGATGGAAAAACCACCGGTAGACAAAGTAGTAAGGCTATGGCATACTGCATCGTACAAAGGCATTCCAGCAGCCCAAAGCAAAAGACCTGCCAAAACAGTCAGAAGAAGGTAAACTTTCCAGAGGCTTTTAGCGGTTTCAGCAATCCGGGGTTTTATCCGTTCCACTATGGTTCCGCCGGGTATTTCCGCGCGAAACAGGTTATGGCCACTCACGCCAAATGTCGGCAGCACTGCGATAAACAATATAATAATTCCCATTCCGCCTAACCACTGTGTCATACACCGCCAAAGAGCGAGACCGGGTCCAAGTGATTCCACATCCGGAAGTATCGTTGCGCCGGTTGTGGTAAAACCACTCATGGACTCGAAGTATGCGTCGGTAAATGATATTCCTTTGATCTCAATCAGAAACGGAAGACACCCGATAGCTGCTGCCAGAATCCAAAATGTTGTTACAATTAAAAAACCAAAACGGACAGTTATATGTAACGAACCCTGATCTGAGGTAGAAAACAACAGAAGGAAAATCCCCAATGCGAGAGTTAAAAAAATTGGAATGAAAAATGCCCATGGTTCGGTACTGGTATCGAATATTGAGCCCTGGTTTAACCAAGCGGATACTGTCGCCGGAACAAGCAGTATAAGAGCAAAGGATAAAAAAAATGAACTGTAAAGACGAAGGTTCGCAGCATGAAGAATCATTTTTTTATTTTTTCAGGCAATTATTACGCCGTTTAAAACTCCAGACTCCTGTCTGGAGATGGATAGGCTGCCCGTAGGGCACAAGTTTACTTGTACCGGCAGAAGCCACCGACTCCTGTCGGTGGAGTTTCACTAGAGGAAAAATTTTTCGGCTTTTTCTACGACATCCGATCGAGAGATAAGGATAATTTCCTGTCCCGGTTTTAAAACGGTTTCACCGTGTGGGAAAATAGGATTTCCGTCCTCAATAATTGCTCCTATCAATGCTCCTTGTGGAAAATTCAATTTTGCGATCGGTTTTTTTACAGCCTTTGATTCAGAAGTTGTTACTTGCTCAATCAACTCAACGCCGCCGGTTTTCAATTTTACAACAGAATGAATTCGTCCACGACGGATGTATTTTAAAATTTCACTGGCGATCATTAATCTTGGGTTGATAACTATATTTAACCCTATCGAATCAAGCACAGGCAGGTACTCGGTCTCATCAGTGATAACAATTACTTTTTCCGCTCCACGTTTCTTCGCGAGGAGGCTTATCAAAAGATTGGATCTGGGATCTGTGCCTGAAGAAATAAAAAAATCTACCTCCGTGATGTTAATCTCCTCCTGTATCTCCGGTTCCATGAAGTCACCGTGAATTACCCTGGTTTTGGTCAACATCTCAGAGGCTGCCTCAGCCTTGTTTTTATCAGGTTCAATTAAAACCAGTTTTGGAATGAGCATATCTTCCAGGCTTTTTGCAATAAGAATACCGGTAGGGTTTCCACCGTAGACGATTATTGAATTGACCGGCTTTACGGTTTGATTAAAAATCGGCAACACAAAGGAGACCATATCCTGATTAGTCAGGATGTAGCAAGTGTCTCCTGCTTGGATAAAATCATCTCCCGTTGGAATTATCATCCTGTGGTTGCGGTAAATGGTAATGATTATAAAATCGCCAAATGAGAAATTCTCTCTCAACTCGGCCAGCTTCTTCCCCATTATTGGCGACCCGGCCAAAACACGGAAACCGAGCAAAGACAAGTTGTGATCCGAAAATTCGGCAACATCCACCACTCCGGGAATTTCAATGATTTTTCGAATATGGCTTATAATGAGACTGGTTGGATTTATCACCCTGTCAATAGCTAATTCTGACTTAGAAAGGAGGCCGGGCTTAAACCATTGCTCTTTGCGAATTCGGGCTATTTTTTTTGGCACCGATAATTTGGAAGCTAAAAGACAAATGACAAGGTTGGATTCGTCCGAAGAAGATACCGCGACAATCATTTCAGTTGAATTAATCCCGGCTTTTTTCAATGTTAGTGGGTCGGTACCATCGCCCTGAACTGCCATAACATCCAATTTTGATGCGACGTTAGCAATAACTTCCGAGTTGGAATCCACCACAGTAATATCATGTTTTCCAGATGATAATTCTTGTGCCAGATGGAAACCAACCACGCCTGCACCTACAATTAAAATTTTCATAACTTAATTTTTCGATAAAAAAATAGCATCCAAGTGTTAAGTTGATTTTAAAAAAATATTTTAACTTGTCAAGAGATAATAGAGCATAAAAATAGAAATTGAAGCTCCGATATTCACCGGGGGCGTGGATGGTTATTTCTGAAAAGGAAATATCATTTCCCCTTCAACCATTGAAAAACTTATTTCTCCTTTTGATAAGAAAATGGATTTGTATATATCGTCATTGTTATTTGTTTTAAGACCGATAATATCAGCTTTTTTTCCTGTTTCCAAGCTTCCAACTTCTTCTTCAAGCCCGAGCGCCCTGGCTCCATTTATTGTAGCCATTTTAACTAATGTTGCATCGCTTATTACAGGATATTGCTTTCTAATTAAAATTAACTCCTCAAACATATTCAACGTTTCGTTGCTGGCAAGGCTGTCCGTTCCTAATGCCACATTAATTTTGTTTTCCAGAAATTTCATTAAACTATGAGTACGCTCTCTTTGAAACCACCGATTGCTGTTCGGACAGTATACAACAGACATATTATTTTTCTTTATGATTTTCAAGTCTTCATCATTAATGTGGTTCAAATGTATGCCTGTAATTCCGTTTAAAGTTTCTGAATTCTCTAAATATTTTATTGGTGATGTTTTTTGTGGTTCCCATTCAGGTTCCCAGTTGTCCCTCTCTTTCAGTAACTGTCGCAAATCCCCCTCCCCTCTTTCGATGAAGTTCATCTCTTCTTTTGTCTCAGCAATATGCATAGCTAATGGCAATTTTTTAACTTTGGCTAAACGAAAAGCTAACTTAATTAACTGTGGTGACACGCTATAAGTCGCATGTGGAGAAAGCCCGCATTTTATGAGCCCATCACCTCTGCAGCTCCACAGCAATTCATGAACCCGGTTCATTTGATCTTCTTTTGTTGACTTTTTAAATCCGATTATTTCCAAGAAAACCACACCACGGATTTTCATGTTCCGCATTACTTCTATTGAAAATCCGCTTCTTGATATATCGCCTATTGTTGTGGTGCCGGTTGCAA
This sequence comes from uncultured bacterium, assembly GCA_965367285.1. GTDB lineage: Bacteria > Nitrospinota > Nitrospinia > CAJXCL01 > CAJXCL01 > CAJXCL01. The sequence continues at coordinate 6,863 of CBDUII010000010.1, read as the reverse complement.
TTAAGTTTTTGATTCCTTCTTTGCTTGCATCCTTTTCATCTGTTTCAGTCAAAGAATCGTTGTAGGAAATAATTTCCTTAATCCAAGAGGCAAAAGGTATTCCGCTTTTTATTTTGTTCTTTAAATGGGATAGCGATAGATGCGTATGGGCATTCACCAACCCCGGCATTATTAGATGGTCAGAATAATGGGAAACTTGATGTGGGGCGATATTGGGACAGTCATTTTCTTTTCCAATAAATTGAATTTCCCCGTTTTTTATTAAAATTGACCCATTTTGAATTACAGGAGTAGCAACAGGCAGGATATATTTAGCATTTATACGAAGCGTCTGTTCAGACATTTAAAAAAAGATAATTTTTACAGGAAATTTTAAAAAAGGATTTAAATAACACATGTCTACTTAAATAGTCCACCAAACCCCTTTCCAAGACTTTCTAAAACGTCTTTGAGATCGTCGGCAGGTTTTTTATCTTCTTGTTTCTTTTGTGAAGCAGGTTCTGTCGTTGTAGTTTTTTTGCTTTGAGACAGGGCAGCTAAACAGGGATTTTCATCACCAGTACCCTTGTTTACAAGTGGAATCAATATGGCTGCCGGATTGATTATACTGCCGAGAATACCACCCACTACTTTTTTCGCAACACTTGCTGTGTCCAGCTTAATGGACGGTTCAGCTAATGTTCCCCTTATGTTTATAGGTATCGCAATACTTATGAGACTGGCTCGCTTGGGTTTAGGATTAAATGACAAATTAAGTTTTTCAGTAGAAAGGTCAACTTCTCCCTCTCCAGATATTGTGATGTTATCGGTATCAAACAACAACACTTTGCTTTCTGCCAGGCCATTTTTTATATCAAAGCGAGCAACAAAGCAGTTTACCATGGTATAGTTTTTTTTCATTGCACCCGGCACTATCAATTTCACAAGGTCGGCTGCAATAAAATCCACATATTTATTCTCTATCTGCCCTTTGCCCATAATAACGCTAACATTTCCGTTCAAACCGGCCATCAGAGTTTGCATAGACTTCCCTCTGCCCTCAATATTAGCTTTTACTTCCACATCTCCTTTAGAAATTAAATCCGTTACTTTCATCTCCATCAGCAGTTTCGCAATGTTGACTTTTTTTACGTTTACATCAATTTTTATATCTGCTGTTTCTTTATCCGGTGTTTTCAGCGATACATTTACAATCACGCTTCCACCCATGAAATTTCCTTTAAGTGGTTTTATCGAAAGATTTCCTCTTTTTAATGTCATATCTAGTTTTAGGTTTTTTATTTTCAGGCCATTAGAAAGAATAGTTCCGTTGGATATTTTTATTACTGCGTCAACGGCCTTTAAACCTTCCAACGGAAATGGGTCATCTGTAAAAATTCGCTCTTGCTTTTTCCCGCTTTCCTCAGGCTTTTTCTTTTCTTTTTCTTCTTTGGATTTAAACTGGTTTAGATCAAGAAAAATTGTATCAAGGAAAACGTTAACTAAAGGACGCTTTCCATCAAACTTTGCCGAAGCTCTTCCTTTTAAGTTGTTTGACCCCAGCTTCGCTTGCAGGCTATTCAGTGTGTATGTGTTATTTGGATCCGTTAAACGAGCCGAAACAAGAAAGGAACCTTTAAGCGGCGCCTCCACTTCCGCAATCTCAATTAATTTTGATATGTCGGAGCCTTCAATATACAAACTAAGGTCAAGCCCTTTTGCCTTCAATGCTTTTTTAACAGATCCGGTAACTTTCACAAGCACTAAATCGTTTCTACCGACGTTAACATTAATATTCGATACAGAAACAGCTTTTGCTGTGCCTATAATATTAGCGGATATGTTGAATGGACCTATTCCCGGTAGTTTCCTTTCGGTTAGCTGAGACAGTTCAGCCAAATCAATTATTTTTTTAAATTCCTCGCCTTTGGCTGAAACCACAAGGTTAATTCCTTTTACATTAATAACATCCTTAATATTTCCCTTTGCACTAACCAACAGAAGGTCTTTTTTCCCTGCAGTTACATTTATATTCGTAACTGAAATCTTCCCGCCGGGATCTGCTACATGAGCCGTAACATCAAAAGGTCCAATTTGAGGGATTGTTTTTCCATTCAGTTGAGGCAATTCTGCTAATTCCACTAATTTCGTTAATTCTTTCCCTTTAACCGAAATGGTGAGGTCAAGCCCTTTTCCTTCCAAGGCGTTCTTAACAGCGCCATTCACTTTAATCAAGACAAAATCGCTTTTCCCCACAACAGCTTTTATATCCGTAACAGAGAGTTTTTTTTCTAAATCAGTTACATGCGCGGAAATATCAAACGGACCTATTCGCGGAACTGTTTTTCCCTTTAATTGAGGCAATTCTGCTAATTCCACTAATTTCGTTAATTCTTTCCCTTTGGCCGAGATAGCCAAATCAAACCCTTTCCCTTGCATCGGCATTTTTACAGTACCATCTAATCTTATTGTGGTTCCGATGGATTGACCTTTCAGGTGGATTGGATAGGGAACAGTGGGGTTAATCAGTTGTTCCAACGAACCCAGTTCGGCTGTAATCTCAAAGCGGTGTTTGTTATAAGCACCGTCTATATCTAAATAAAACGGACTCTGCAAATCAGCGCTGCGAGCTTTAAAACTATTAAGAGAAAGATTTATTGTTTTTTGAGTTTGACCATCTCTGTATGTGAGTGTGGCATTCTTTATACGTAGGTCGTTAATGAGTGGAATAATTGCATCCTGCTTATCAGTCTGGCCGGAGGAATCTAATTTAGCAGATGGTTTTTCTACTTTTCCGAGAACCCAGTTTCCGCGACCCTTCGCATTTGTTTCCAAGAAAATGTCGGGCTCGATTAACACAAAACGTTTGATCCTGATATCGCCAAAAATAAGTGGGAACAGATTAACTACAATCTCCAAACGCTTAATTTTGACCATTTCAGGCCGAGAACCCCATGAAGCATTGGCAAATGAAACATCATTGACAGCAATTGCCGGGCTGAAAGAAAGTTTAAGGTCTAATTCACCGTTTATCTTAAGTACTCTGCCGGTAACTTTGTGTACTTCCTGAGATATAATGCCGCGATATTCATTAAAGTCCATTGACTTTAAAATTACGGCAACAGCCACCACTGCTGTTAATACAATAACAACAATAACCGTGAGAATAGTTTTGAAACGCATGGGATTTGCTTCTTAGAAACGGTATACGGCCATATATAATAAAAAAACTATTGAACCCATGACCGCCAATCTTCTGAAATAACACCTTCTTTTTTATATCGCAGCATGGCGTCTTTGCAGCAACAATTTCTTTCTAAATTTTGCATCTGCTCAACAGCCTTTCGGATAATCACAGGAAATTTTTTGGTTGAGGCAGAGGCTTTTTTTTGTTCATCTTTATTCATCATTCCCTCAAATAGTTCTCCTTTTTTAAAAGAACGGTCGGATATGCCTTCCGCGAAATTAGTGAGGTAACAAATTGAGGCGTAACACATCTCAAGCTCTCGAGCAAGAAAGGCTTCAGGGATGAGGGTCATTCCAACCATATCACCGCCTGATATTTTATATTTATTAACCTCAGCAGTGGTTTCAAGACGTGGTCCCTGGGTACAGACATAAACCCCTTTATTGCGGAATTTCAAATTAAGTTCCTGGAAGGATTTGATCAGTGTTTCTCTTATTTCTTCACAAAAAGGAGATTGCTGTCTGATAAACCCAATGCCTTTCTTCTCAAAAAAAGTATAATTGCGATTTTTTGTCTCATCAATAACATCATGTGGCAGAACAAAATCCCCAACGGAAAATCCATTGTTAATTATTCCGGGTCCGGACCATGAAATAATCCTTTCCGCCCCACACTCTTTTAAGCCCCAGATATTGGCTCGATAATTGACAAAAGGCGCTGACGTGGAGTATCTTTCTTCTCCATGTCTGGAGAGAAAAAGGAAGTTAATACCTTCTTTAGAAATTTTATGGATAGGAGCGCTTTCTCCAAATGGGGTGGGAATTTTTTTACATCCCAGATCCGTACCAAAGTCACTGTTACGTAAGAGGTCATAACCGCCACTTCCGGCAATAACCGCGAATTTAGCATCCATATTTTTCAACCGCAGAGGGGCACTGCCACCCTGTATTACAAACATGTAACATCTTGTTTTTTTTAACAAAGTTTGTACAAGCTGTTTAAATATAAATTCGACTGTCGAAACCCGAAATTCGAAGCAATATCGAAATTCAAACTCCCAAAATTCAAAACAACCTGAACATGCCTTGTTTGATGGAAGGCTTTTGAGTTTTGAACATTAGAATTATAGTCATTCGAATTTGTTTCGGATTTCGATATTCTAATTTCGGATTTTTCACAAAGGATTTAGAAAATTAACATTCTATTTAGTACCTGTTTTGGTTGTGGTCTTGGAATCTCTACGGTAAATCTATTTATTTGATAATAATTTAGAAATGATCAAATCCAGGTTTTCAGCCATTTTTTCTACATCGCCTCCTGCTATCCTGGGAGAGACTTTTATAACATCATTTAAGATAATCGTTGGGGTCTCGCTGGCATTATATTTATCAGCTAATGCCATACCCTGCCTTACTTTTACGATTAAATTATTTTGATTTCTAACATCTTCCGTTATTCCTGATTCGCTTATGATAAAATTCACAACACGTGGATCAAAAATTTGAGCGCCTCCCTGAAAATTGGCATCGAAAATATTCTTTGTAACTTCTTCGGCTATTCCTTCTCTTTGCGCCAAATAAAAAGCGATAGCCGGGTATTGTGTCTGCCTTCCCCAGAAAACAGGAATTTTTATATAATTTAATTTTTCCCCGTATTTCAGCTCAAGCGTTTTGGAATGAGTTAAGAATTCATAACAATGCCCACAGGAAAAGTTAAAAAACTCAATTAGTGTAACTCGATCTTTTCCGAAGGCTTTGTTAATATTGCCGACAAGCTCATATTTACCAGGTAATTTTTCCAATCCAAAACTTTTAATTGGAAATAGGATCATAGCTGCTAATAAAATTATCAGAACCCTTTTCATCAAACACTCCTTTCAATGAAATTTCACAGAGGTGAACAGGATGAACTTAGATTCCCGCTTTCGCGGGAATGACAAAAAGCGCAGGATTGTCATTTCCAGGCACCCCTACATGTCACTCCCGAAACCACAACCTGTCATTCCCGCACGCTCCCCGATAAAGCTTGTCCTCGCGTACTTTAAGCGGGGAGCGCGCGAGGACAAGCTTTATCTGAAATCTATAAACATTAAAATTCCTATACATTAAATTAATAATACTTAACTATAAATTATTAATTTCTCACTGATAATTGATAACTTTTTAATGTTTTATTTTAGCCCAATAAATAGAAAAATTAAAACCGGGGCTGTTTTCTCTTGTGTGACAAGTCATGCAAACTTCTTTTGATGCTCCTCCGTAAGGTTTGCTGTTGTCGGCTATATGGTTACGACCGGATCCGTGGCATACTTCACACTGGACATCTGCTAAATTTGGCGTTATGTTTTCCGCTAAAAAACCCCCTTCCTCTTTAAAACCTGTAGTATGGCATAAAAGGCATTCAGGATCAAAAGTTTTAGACGCCTTTTTTATTGAGTTAAACGCGTGAGCATGATCGCTTTTTGCCCAAACAGCATAAGCTTTTTCATGGCATTCTTCACAAGCATTATCTGAAAGAAAAGGACTGTTTTTAGTCCTTTTCTTCTCTTTTAACCAGTTCAGAAAAAGCTGTTTTGCATCCTCATTATACTTATCATAAATTGTTTGTACTAACTGACTATCACTAATCGCGGGTATAAGTGGAATATACACATTTGAAATATTTTGAATCCTCTGGCTGTTTACAGTTAATGTAATTTTACCTAAATACTGCCCCCGCTCTCGCGCATGTACCATTATCCTGTTATCCTTTATTTCAGGAGCAATAATCCTTTCGTTTTCATTGAGATGGCCATTTATTATAATATCTACATCTTTATGGTTGAAAAGTTCTTTTGCCTCTTCCTTTGTCATGTGTGTCAGCAACAGAATAATATCTACTTTATCGCCTGTTTTAATTTCTTTTATTGTTTTTTTTAACTCCATAAAAGGATTTTTTATTCTAAACCCCGCTTGTCCCTTCAAATAAAATAGATCTTTGCCAAGAAGCCCAATTACTGCAATTTTAGTATGTTCTCCTATTTTCTTAATGTAATACTTTAATATTTTTTCAGGGTTAAAATTTTTATGCTCTACATTGCTGAATACCCAGCGGTCAAAGGACCCCTGGTTAATAATTTCCTCACCATAAATAAGATCTTGTTCGCCTAGAACTGCGGCATCATAGTTCATGTTAGTCATGCTCTCGATAAGACATTATGCCTTTAATTTTCTCTTATCATGCGGTTCTTTAAAATTATCGCCCGTATCCAACAGCCAAATGTTTTAATTGGTCTTAATTTCATTTTCAATGATCGTTGCCCGACGAAGAATTCCTCCTAAATCCCCTTCTTCCGAGCAACCGCATGGTTTGATCTCTCCCAGGACGGAGCCTGTATAAAGGATAGTCAAAGATTCTTCAGCAAATACAGGAAGAGAAATCAGGCAGGATAACCCCGTTAGAAAAATTACTCTTTTCGTTTTTTTATAATTCTTGAAGTTAAACCAATTCATATCCATAATTCTAACTGGGTAAACAGGATAAACCGGATTCCTTATTGTACACAAAAGAGACATTGAAATACATGGCATCTACGCAAAATCACCGATGACTAACAACAAACAACTAATCACTCTTTTCTATATTCCACGCCATACAGGCCGCTCCTAAATCACCGGCCTCATTTCCGCATTTGGCTTTTACTATCGTAACCATTTCA
>CBDUII010000009.1:0-18847 GCA_965367285.1 uncultured bacterium | reverse complement strand
AGTACCCGGGTATGGTGTTTAAAGTAATTTTTGGCGTATTAATCTACAATTGGGGAAGAAGCGCGGGTCATACCACCCTTATCTCCTCCATTTGATCCGCTTCACGAATCAGCGCTTCCTGGTATCTTTGATTCAAAAGCGCCACAATTTCATTATTGGCGAGCAACCTGCGTTCTAATCTGCTAAAGGCGAGGTTGTTTTCCGGAATTATATCTAAGTCGGATTTTGTTTTGCCCAATCGGCGCAGGAGTTCTTTTTTTTCGTTCTTAAGAATCTCAACGCTTGATTCGAGATGTCCTTTTATATTACTAATGGAAATAACGATTTCATTCTGTACGGCAGCCACCCGGGGATTTTTTTCTGTATAAATGGATAATAATAGTTTCTTTTTTGAGATCGCACTGACAAGCCCGGATATCAAACCTTCAAAATGTCCACTAAAAATTCCGGGCCTGATATCTACTATTATGTCTTCGTCAGCTTTTGTTTCTTTTTTAAAATGATCGGCCATTAATTCCATTTGTTCTATCTTATTGTTAAGATCAGAAAGGTCTTCTTCTATGTTAGTTCGGTTATCAAGTAATATTTCCAATTGGGAATCCAAAGCCACGACCTCGTTATTTTCCTGGAATTTTTTTAATGCATTTTCAGACTGTTGTAACTTTTCCTGAGCTAGATTGAAACGTTTCTCAATAAATTCCCGTGTGGTTTTGGCCTGCTTCACGTTTTTTTCAAAATTTTGCTGTTTATACTGCTGAGCAATAGCATTTGCGGCATTTTTAGCCAACACCGGACTGTGGTTTTCTACAGTGATATCAATTATGTTTGTATCTCCCTGTTGCTCAACATGTATCTTGTTTTGAAAAGCAAGCACCGTGGTTAAAGCATCTTTTTCATTCTGGAATTCTTCATAGGAAATATTTGCGGGAATAATCCCGACCTTTTTTGCGGCTGCAAAAACAACAGGAAAACTTTTAATAAGCTCTGCTTCACTCTCGAGGACACTAAAGTCCGGGCGTGCAAAACCTCCAAAAATATCAGTCTGGCCTTTCTTTTTCTCTATAGCTATGCTCGCTGTTGCCTGGTACAGAGGTTGAGGCTTTGTCAGGATAGAAATAGATAAAGTTATAAGAGTTACCGCGCCCGTAATAATCAGAATTTTCCATTGGTGTCTCCTGATTATACGAATGTAATCCCTTACATCTAATTCATATCGTACAGCCATGGTTTAGTAGAGTGTTAGAGTTCAAATTAACCCCTTCGGGGAACTAAAAGAAGTCGGCAGTAAGCAGCAGGCAGTACACAAAAAACATGGCTCTTTAACGTCTACTCCCCACCCCAAACTGTTATTCCCGCATGCTTTTAGCGGGAATCCGACAGGGAACAAACTTCCAGATGCCCGATAAAAACATTCGGGCATGACATAATTGGTAACGAGCAGTGTTTTTATTTTTTATCCGTAATAATCAGCGTCATCAGCGTTCTATAAAAAAAGTCATTTTTTACTCATACAGGGGTGTGTCATTCAATAATGTTCAATGTTTTATTTTTAAAAGTCACTTGTCTGATGTTGGGACTTCAGCGGAACCTGTAATATATAAAAGAGAATTCTGTTTTAAGTCCACAATCTGTTCTTCTATAATCTTTTCTCCTTTAGAATCCAAAAGGATTTTAAGAGTAGGGCGCAAAGGGAATTTTTCATCCAAATCAACAACCTGGGCAATAGCATTGGTATTTAATTTGACATAACTGTATTTAGGAAAGAGAGAAAGACATCTAATAAGTACCTTTAAAATCGGTTTTGAGAATTTCCTTTTATCCCTTTGTAAGATGCTTTGAATCGCCTCAAAAGGGAGCATCTTTTTGCGGTAGGGGCGGCCATGGGTCAATGCCTCGAAGATATCCACGGCGCCACAGATTTTAGCGTATTCAAAGATATCATTACCCGTCAATCCCTGGTTATAACCGGATCCGTCTTCCCTCTCATGCTCATGGTAAGCGGTAGTGGCAAGATAAGGCATATCAGGATACGATTCTTTTAAATATTTATATCCATAATCCGGGTGTTTCTTCATTTCCGTGAAGTCGTTTTGAGAAAGACGCCCTTCTCTTTCCATCAGCTCCGAGGGAAGCAAGGCCATTCCTACATCATGAATAAGAACAGATAAGGCAAGTTCCTCTAATTTTTGAGGTGAGTAGGCCAGCCCTTTTCCAATCATGATACTGTAAATGGTGCAGTTTACGGAATGAGTGGGAATATTATACGGATATTTATCGGTTGTCATTGCTGTTGAGTACATAATATCAATTAATTCCTCTTTTGACAGGAAGGCCCTCATAGAAACTATTAGAGTCTCAATTTTTTCTTTTGTTCCAGCCCTTGCGCTATCATTGATTTCCCGGACATGCCGATAAAAACGTTGATAGTAATCTCTCCGCTTCCATTCACCTCCTGATTGATTTTCTGCTGAAGCGTCCTGTGATTCGGTTTTTGTTTCCATAATCCTTTATCTTTTTAAAAAAAAAGATTTCATTTAACCACAAATTACACAAATTTTACTAATTTATGTTTTTATAATTAGCATAATTCGTGGTTAATTATCTATTACCTTATTAAATTTCTGATTATTTTTCTCTCCTTAGCGGCTTAGCGCCTGAACTATTACAAAAAAGAATTATTGCAGACTAAATAACATTTTTCAATTAAAACTTTTTCTTAATAAAACCGGTTCGTGGTCTTGTTGCGGCAAGGTTGTGTCAAACATAAAGCGGCAAATTGCCGCAACCAGATAGGGCTTCCGCCCGGTACACTAACAAAATCTTCCTAAAAAAAAGGTTTTATAATGTAATAGTATAAAGTGGTATGCTGTCGGGTCGGGAATTTCTTTCCTTGCTAAGTAATATATTTTTTGCTATATTCCGCGTTTAAATGAGGCTCATATAAGAAGGAGAATTATGTCAGGTCATAAGCGAAGGAGAACCCGTAGGAAAAAGAAAATCATCATGAGTGAAGGACATCTTTTCTTAACTATAACAGTCGCGTTTGTTTTGGTAGTGGGGGTAGTCGCTTTATCTTCTGATAAGGCTTCCACTTATGTGGAAAATATTAATTTATACAAAAAAAGCAGCTCATTTCACATAACAGCAGATACTTTTTACATAACAGTTGCGAATCAGGGTTCCGGTTATGTAAAAAACTATACGCCAGAAAAAACCAATAATGATTTCTCTGACGAAATTTATCAAGTATCTAAGAAATATGGTGTTAACGCCAATTTAATTAAAGCGGTCATTGAAGCCGAGTCCAACTTTAACCCTAAAGCGATTTCTTCCAAAGGGGCCATGGGTCTTATGCAGCTTATGCCCCGGACTGCCGAACGTTTTAATGTTACAGATCCTTTCAACCCTTCTCAAAACATCACCGGTGGAACCCGATATTTGAAAAATCTGTTAGTACAATTTAACAATAATAAGCGTTTAGCCCTGGCTGCCTATAATGCGGGTGAAGGAGCGGTAATAAAATATGGCGCTGTCCCGCCATATAAAGAAACAACTTTCTATGTGCGTAAAGTTCTAAGAAATTTCCAGAATCTTGAAGAAAATGGTTATAATAATAAACAACTATCGGGTTAATCACACGCCAATTTTTATTGCAATTCCTTTTAGCTCTTCTCCAATATATCCTGAAAGACCATAGATAAATATCGCTATTCCGGTCATTTCAAGAATCTCTTCAATCATAGAATATGATGCATACAGATAAATATTGAATGCGTGATTATGCTTATCAGATTCCCGCTTTCGCGAGAATGACAGAATGGTGTTTTTGCCTGTTCTTTATGGCTACTTATTTTTGTCGTTCACTATAAATACGCAATTTCATGGTATTATACTATTACACTATAAAACCTTCTTTTTTTAGTCGCAGTTTGGTTTTCCTTTTACTGCGACTTATGCAAAGCTTAGGAAGAAATTTTTGTTATTCTCGCCGGAGCGGTAGCTTCATTTGGTTGCGGTAACTTGCCGCTTTATGAGTTAGCTTTTCTTTTGAATTTCTGCAATTCAATATTCGGATTAGTATCTACGCATAAATATAGAGATGAAAGCGAGACAACTACTTTTGAAAGCATCATTTAAGGTGCTTGGGATAAAGGATTGCCCGATAGAGATAGATTGGGAAAAGTTAGGTGATGATATTTTTAATAATGACCGGGATATCCAACCAATACTATGGCACGGAATAAAACAAGGAATTTTACCATCACCATCTGAAGAATTTGTAAGCAGGTTAAATAAGTCACAACTCAATATGCGGGCAAATTCACTAATACAAAACTCATTAATTGATGAAATGCTGCAGAAGGCCCTGCAAAAGGGAGTACTGGTATGTTTACTAAAAGGCTCTGTACTTTCAAGGGTGTATTATCCTGATGAAACCCTTCGTCCTATGTGTGATATAGATATTCTGATAAAAGATAACCATCGAGAAGCAACAAGGGAGATACTAAAAGAAATGGGAGCTATCTTTATTGGATCCCATTGGGCTCATGAACGTTACATATTCCCCAAGTTAAATAATATATTGGTAGAGGTTCACACACATCTTATCAATATCGAACTGATATTTCAGCGTATTTTTTTCCCAACAAAGTTTTTAGAAAAAATACCCTGGGACAAAATGGTAGAAATGGAAGGTGGAGGATTGAGACTCCCTTTATCATTTGAGTATGATTACCTGCATTTACACGCTTTTAAAGAGGGTTATTACTATTTGAAATGGTTGATTGATATAGCATTGATAGATAAAAAACAAAATGAAAATAAGGATATTAAGAATAGATTTATGAAAAACGTTCGGCATATGACACATGATATAATCTCTAATCTTCTTTGCGAAGCAAGGGAAGTTAATCATAAAAAGAGTTTTTTATGGAAGAATGCTGTTCACTGCGGAGCAAAGGGAACTTTCAGAAAAAAAGAAAAGCTTTTAATGGCTATAGTCTGTGCCATTTCATAATTTAATAACTTTTTGATATCAAACTTGTGTTTAATTTTGCCCTGTTCTTTCTAAGGAGTAGTTTTAGTTCCGGTCATTCTATCTAAATGTTTTAATGTCTGTTTGAGGCTCGAAAAGCGCATTTCAAAAAACTCTATTTTTTCAACAAAACGAAGATAATCCCTCAAAAGGTTATCATTCTCAGGCATGTAAATGAGATGCTTGTTTAGTTCTTTCCATCCTTGTGAAACAAGCATGGGCTTGATTGTTAAATCCCCTTTCTGCTTTTTTTTAAAAAACACACATTTGTAGGATTTAACTTTGTTAGGTCCGTATAGCCGGGGCTTGATAAAATCATCAAGCAGGAATTTCCTTCCTGCTTTTAATGCCTTTTTTTCATAAATCTTTCCTATTTTATTAAGTCGACGCAAACCTGACGCCCTTGCAACTATCAATTTGGGAAGAATATAAAGTTCATGTGTTTTCGGGTGGATAATAGCCGCATCGTCATTAATAATTTTATAACCATATTGCTTTAAAAATAGGCTCATTGTCGTTTTTCCATGTCCATAATTTCCCGGGAAGAGGATAACGGTTTTGTTTTTCATTACAGAGGAGAAATAAAATTTGTGAACGTTTTTCAACATTTAGATAAGTTGTTATTAAATTTTCCATTTTATATAGAAAAGAAAATGATATTGAGGAAGAAGTTTTTCCTGCTTTTTGCCACATGTTATTAGAATTTTATTGCGAGATTGTTGAACGGTTATTGATATGTCCGGGGGTTCAATCGATTTCTCAATTGTAAAAAGCTTAAATAATTTACGGACGGATTCAGCAAGTCCAGGATGCCCCTGAATTAAGATTAAAAAAGAGCCGATCTTTATGTAAACCATAACTTGTTTAGCCCTCAAAAGAATTTCAGGCAGAAAAATGTACGGTATGGTGCAATTCAGAATTATGCGTTTTTGGCGGGGTGATTGATGAGACCCTTTTCAATAAAACTTCTTAATACCTTCTCCACATCTGATTTTGCTGTTTCAAAAGTAACTTTATATTTTTCAAGAATGCATTGCGTTATTTCATCAATTGATAATTTACCATCATACATTTGCCAGATCATAGCAGCAGTTTCATTCAGAGAATGTACCTGTCCATTCTCGGTATCTACAACAATAAATTCGTTTTCAAGCTTTTTTGTTATGAGGCGATTTTTTTTAACAAATGATTCACGGAGGGTATTTGCCATATATTATTATAAAAGTAATGGATGTGTTCCAAGCGTAACAAAGCAATTTGGGTTTAGGCGGTTATTTCTGTACTTTAGCTTTTGCCTGATGTCTATTTTTTTTTATTTTTCTGCAAGTATTCCCGGGGTCCGGATCCTTGATGGCCTTTTCCCGGCTTGTGGTTTTTGCTATGTTTAGCTTCAGCTGGATTTGACAAGGCAAAGCTTACAATAACCGGTGCAACATATGCCGCAACGACAAGTCCCTTACCCATCCTTTTGATAAACTTTCGTCTTTCGATCCCCTTTTTTCCATCCATATTTGATCTTCCTTCAAGAAATTAGAAAAAAGAACTATTCTCTTAATTATATTGCTTGAGCGATAAAAATACAACTATTTTTTGTAATAATTTTATCTGCTTTTGAGTTACAACTTATTATAAAATAAACCGAAATCACGAAAATATTAATAACCTCTCCGTGTTGTTTTTGAAACAACCGAAGCATGGAAAATATTTGAATAATTGATAATTCATTATATGTTAAATAAATTATTCACGAAATAGGTCAATACTACTAAAGTATGATTTTTAGCCGGGCTTTTCTATTTCTCTTGCTAATAAAGCTGCCTTCAGGCGGTCTTCAACACCGAGCTTTTCAAATATATGATATAAGTGGGTTTTGACTGTTGTTTCACTGATATACAGGGATTCTGCTATATCCCTGTTTTTAAATCCCTGGGCTACCAGACTGAGAACTTCTCTTTCCCTCTTGGAGAGGCATTTTATGTTTTCAGGGTGTCTTCTTGTTGGCGCAAGTTTTAAGAACTCTTCAAAAACCTTGGATGTAGTTTTTCTGCCAAACCAAACCTCGTCGTTATATATTACTCTTATGGCTTTTTTAAGGAGATTTTGTGAAATATTTTGGTCTATGAAGCCTTTAGCTCCTGACTTTATGCATTTAAAAATAATATCTTTATCAACTTCTCCCATTACTTACAACTCCTGGAATATTCCTCAAAGACTCTGGCGATTGTTAGCCTGCTCATCCAGATTTCGCCGGAAGAAATGTGCTTTATGACATCGAGTAGTGTCGGCTTTGTTATATCACTTGTTATAAAACCCCTTGCTCCTGATCTTGCCGCTAAAAATTCCTTTCTCCTGGTATATTTTGATGCCACAATCACCCCTTTGACTTTTAAATAGCCAAAACCCCTGGGGGGTATCCTGTCAAGGAATAGAAGTTCCTCTTTGTTTGCATTCTCTTTTATCCGTTCCAGAGATGCAGATTCCATAACAATCTCCACATTGCTGGAGAGTTCTTTAAGCTTTTCAGAAAAAGTTCTGTCAACTTTTCCTATAAATATTTTTACTCTTTTCATAATCTTTACTTCCCTTTAATAAAATTCATATGCTTTAATAAAAAAATAATATGTACGAATAATAAAAGTTTAGAAACCTTTTTCCAATGCTATTTTTTTGTTACAGCTTTTTGGCAAATCTTACTATCATTATTTCAAACTGCTAAAAAAAGTCTCTTCGTCTTTTGGGGATTGTTCCGAAAATTAAATGCTTGACTAATTCAATCTTTTTTGAACAATATATTAAACTAAAATTATACATCAATTTAATCAAACTAATGCAGGGCAAGGCTTCAACCTCGCAAGCAACCCTGAAAGGCTTGTCCTGAGCGAAGTCGAAGGGTTGCTCTGCATGATTGCTATTTTAATCATTTTTATCCTTCACGCATAATTTGAGATAAAGCTCAACAGGAAAGAATAATACCGGCATTATTAAATAAGTATAAGCAGAAACGGTTTTCCCGGAAGAAATTTCAATGGATATTTCATTTGTGAACCAGGGGGACCAGGGTATTTCGGGAACAGCGGAAGTTAAACTGCTTAAGTTCAGAAAAGGCGATTTTTTTAGCAATGTGCTGCAGATAATCAACGATGTTTTTATAAAAGTTTTAGGTAAAGACCGTTAAACTCGTTATGACTAATAACCATACCAAAAAAAACATTCCCCCCCAACATGTTTCCAAAAGAGACGGTCAGGAGTCTTTATATTCTGAAGAAAAACTGAAGGAGCAAATCAAAAAACTTGCCGAAATTGGTGTAGCTCTTTCGGCAGAAAAAAATCTGGAAAAACTTTTGGAAATGATTGTTGATGAGGCACGTTCATTCACAAGCGCTGATGCCGGGACTCTTTATATCAGAGAAGACAATTTTTTGAAATTTAAAATCCTGCAAAATACTTCTATGAAAATCAGGATGGGTGGAACTTCTAATAACCCAATAACTTTTCCTCCTGTTAAGTTAAAGGAATCCAATGTTTCCGCTTACGTCGCTATCAAAGATATCAGTGTTAATATTCCGGATGTTTACTATTCTGATTTGTTCGATTTTACAGGACCTAAAGAATTTGATAAGAAAACAAAATACCGCACAAAATCGATGCTTGTAGTTCCCATGAAAAACCATGAAAATGACGTCATTGGCGTTCTTCAACTTATTAATGCAAAAGAACCTAAAACAGGCGCTGTTATTCCCTTTTCTCCTGAGTACGAAAACCTTACTCACTCCCTTGCGTCGCAAGCCGCTGTTGCCATTACTAATGTCAAACTCATTCAAGACATGGAAAACCTGTTTAGTTCCTTTGTCAAGGTTATGGCAACTGCTATTGACGAAAAATCCCCGGTCACTGCCGGGCATATACGGAGGGTTGCTGATTTAACCATGGTTATGGCAAAAATAATTAATGAACAAAAAAAAGGGCCTTTCGCAGATGTTTATTTTAATGAGGACCAATTGCATGAACTTAAAACCGCTGCATGGATGCATGATATCGGGAAGGTTACAACACCGATTCAAATTGTTGAAAAAGGGAAAAAACTTGAAACAATTTTTGATCGTGTTCATTACTTGAGCATGAAATTTTTATATTTCGCGAAAAGCATTGAAGCGGAAGGTTTGAAAAAAAAGGCTGAATTGCTGGAAAAAGGGGCCCCTGCGGACGAAATACGAAAATTAGAAGAGGAGACGGAGAAAAAGATGCAGGAGATAATGGATGCAAGAAAATTTGTTATGTCATGTAACGAGCCGGGGGAATTCATGGATAACGACAAAATAGAAAGACTTCAAAAGATTGCTGCAATGAACTACTTGGAAAATGGACAACAGATGCCTTTGATCAACAAAGATGAATTATTAAATCTTTCCATACGGAAAGGAAGTATTACAGACGCAGAACGGAATAAGATGCAGGATCATGCGGCGGTTACTTTGAAAATGCTTGAGCAGATTCCTTTTACAAAAAAACTCAAGAATGTTCCCCGTTTTGCCGGTGCACATCACGAGTTTATTAACGGAAAAGGATATCCGAAAGGTCTTAAAGGAGATGAGATCCCAGTAGAAGGACGTATTATGGCGATTACAGATATAACAGAAGCCCTCACTGCCGCTGACCGTCCTTACAAAACGGCCATGCCGTTAGAGCAGGTTTATAAAATCTTGGGGTTTATGGTGAAGGATGGGGAATTAGACGGTCAGCTTGTGGATCTGTTGATTAAAGAAAAGGTTTACAAACGTTATCTGAAAGAATACAAGAAACAGAATTCAGAAACCAAGGGCCAGGGATCAGGTGCCAGGGAACAGGGATCAGTTGTCAGGGATCAGCAAAAAACCTGATCCCTGTTCCCTGAATTATAAAATCGGAGCAGATAATAAGCCGGGTTCTGTCTCTCTAATGAGATGGTAATCATTTATCTGGGCCTGACGTTACCGTCAGGCTCAAGCGGCCTAACCCGGAAGCATTGGACGGGCCATCCTCAAGCGCTTCCCTATTTGGCCTTGCTCCAGGTGGGGTTTGCCAACCTTCCCTGTCACCAGAGAAAGCAGTGAGCTCTTACCTCGCTTTTTCACCCTTACCCCGCACACAACTCGCATCGCTGATACTTTCGACAAGTTGCTCTTTCAGTCTTCTGATACCTTGTCCATATACATATGTGAGTTGTGTGCGGGGCGGTATATTTTCTGTTGTACTTTCCATAGGGTCGCCCCTCCTCCGTGTTACGGAGCACCCTGCCCTCTGGAGCCCGGACTTTCCTCTATTCTCACAAATGGAGAACAGCGATTACCTAACCTACTCCGGTCATTTGTTCTGAAAATAAAAACCGACTGCAATAAGGGCACGTAATAATTGAATCGTTTTGCCTTATCTCAATAGATAATTGCGGCCTGAGACTTCGATAGCAGCCACAGCATGTATCTTTTTCAATAGTAACAACCGCCAGTCCATTTCGGGCATTCATGACCTTTTCGTAATATTTAAACCATTTGCTTTCAATCTTTACTGCCAGGTCATTTTTATAGTGTAGTTCCTTTTCCAGGCGGTTGTTGACATCTTCCAGTTCCTCTTCTTTTCTTTTTTTAATCTCAAAAAAAAATTTTTCTTCCTCTTCCTTTTCTTTTAATTTCCATTCATATTCTTTCTGGTATTCTTCAATGTTCTCCATTAATTTAATTTCTTCTTCTTCAAGAGAGTCAATTTTACTTTTTGAATTTTCAATTTCCTGAAGAACAGCCGAATATTCTTTATTGGTTTTTACATTCGGAAGTTTTCCCTTGGTATTGTTTATCAGATCAGTTACGGATTGGGTTTCCAGCTCTTTAGAGCGACGTTCTTTTTTTGCCTGCTCGATTTTTTCGTTGAGTTGATTAATTTCCGAATTGATTTTCTCAAAAATCTGTCGTTCCCGCTCAATTTCTTCGGGAATCTTTTCTTTTAACTGATTGAGTTTTTTTATTTCCTTATCAATTTCCTGAAGGCTAATTAATAGTTCCAGTTGTTTATCTTTTATTGCAGTATTCATTCAGCATCTCTGTTTTCTTTTTTATCAAATTTAGCGCTTCATTGGCCTCGTTAACCAATCTTTTCATAATTTCTTTTACGGGGAGAATATCTTTGATTTTATATATATTTCTTCCCGCAAAAAAGAGTCCATTTTCAATGTCCCCATCGCGGGCTAACCTGAGATGATCCAGGATGCAGAAGCTCCGGGAGCATTGTTTCAGACAATTATCGCATGACCTGATTTTTATTGAACCCTCTTTAAGGAATTTTTCCACAAACGGGGTTTTTACAGCGCTGCCGAGATAGCCGACAGGGCTTTGAATAGTAACCATATCCTCTTTTCTAGCTTCTTTAAATATCTTTTTAAAATTTGGGTGCACGTCGCATTCTTCACTTAACACAAAACGGTTTCCCAGCTGCACTCCATCAGCTCCTAATTCAATCATTTTGGCAATATCATTTCCATCCGTTAACCCCCCTGCCGCGATTACAGGAATATTAACAGTCGCTTTAATGTCCGGTATTAATTTGTCTACAGGAAGATCTGTTCCCAGGTGCCCTCCAGCATCACGCCCTTCAACAATTATTGCTGCCGCCCCAAGTCTTTCAGATAATTTAGCGGCTTTTACAGAAGAAACTATCGGTACAACGGGTATACCTTCCTCGGCACATAAGTCAAAGACGTCTCTTGAAAAACCGGCGCCAAAAACGACCAGGTCAACCTTTTCACTGATGGAAGCCTTCACTATATCAAGAAAGTTTTGGATGGCAACCATTATGTTTATGCCTATAATTCCTTTGGACAGTTCCCTTGCTTTTTTTATTTGGACAACAAGCTCTTCAACTGAAATACCGGTACCTCCAATAAGGCCTATTCCTCCGGCATTTGCGACCGCTGCCGATAAAGGAGCATTTGAAACTGCCACGGACATCCCACCTTGAATAATGGGAAGCTTCGATACAAGATCACCTATTTTTAAATTAGATAACGGCATAATATTTTATTGTAAGTTTAGTCTGTTTTAAATGCAAATAAAAATGAATATAAGCGTTCACGGTTCCGGGTTCAAGGTTTTCAAAGCTAAACGGCAGCTTTGCACGGGAGCCACCAACATTCCGGTCAGGCTCTTTCAACATTGAACCCGGAACCATGAACGCTTACAAATAAATATTCAAGGAATCAAAAAACAGCTCCCGGAACAATAAGCTTGTTCAGCTCTTCTGAAAGGCGTCTATTAAAACCCTCCATATTAGAATTAAGCTTTTTTATATCTTTCCTTCCCAGGTAAAAAACATTGGTGGCATAATTGTTTCTGCAATGAATAATGGCTCTAAAAATAGCTATATTCATAGAAGCAAACGTTTTGGTGGTTTGCATAAAAATGCCCAATATATCAGGTGTTATAATTTTAATAGCTCTACCGATTATCCTTATTTTTGGTGATATTTTTTTGTATATTTTCTTAGTATTTGTCTCAACAAGAACCCTGTTTTTGTAAAGATTGGCTACAGAATTTCCTTTAACAAAAACTTTTTCAATATCTTCTTTTACACATCTTTGGATATAGTAAAAATTTGCATACTCAACAGGTTTACCGTTTATATCAACCATTTTAAAAATATCCAGAGCCGCGCCATTCCAGGTATTAATTTGTGCGTCAATGACACTAATTTTGTTGAATGCAATTATACAGGCAATACGATAAAGAATTTCCGGCTGATCTTGCAGGCAGAGGATTAAATCGGTTGGTTTATTTTCAACGTAATAAAGTTCAACGGCAAAATGGTTTTCAGACTGTTTATAAGCATTGTATGTATCTAATTGGGTTTGAAGATCGGGAGGAAGACCTATTAAATTCATGAACTCCAATTTTAATGATTCATCGACAGACTCTTTCTTTTCATAATACAGGGCTTTTTGATAAATATACTTCAGGCTTGCAATCTGACCGGACGACATTTTCATCTTAGTTCCAAAACGATCTGCAAATGTTAATAAGATTAACATTCTTAGTTTTTCCATATCTCCATCAATCAACTTCCATATCATTTCGTAAGTTTCATTATCATAAGGGTCAAGGTCGAGTAAATCTTTCATCGCAAGATGTTTCCCAACAAGAAAGCTGACAGAATCGATGCTTTTTTGATCAACAATGTCCAGATCCTTAAGGATAGAAGGAATCATCGTCTCGCCGATTTCATCTTCATTTTGGTGTTCGGTCTTGTATCCTTTGCCAATGTCATGCAAAAGAGTAGCTAATTTCAAAGCCAGGTTGTTTTTAAGATTTTGATAAAGTTGAACAAGGAACGGATCACCTCGATTTAATTCCAGCATATTAAGAGCATCTAAAGATGCCATAATATGGATATCAACAGGAAAATGGTGTATGTAAATATCTTGCAGTAAACCGCAAAGAGGTGAGAATTTGGGAATGATAAAATTACTTATTAAGCCAAATTCATGCATACTGCGAATGGCTTTTGCAAAATATTTCCCTTTTAATATATACTGAAATGTTTTAATCATTTTGCTTTTGGTTTCACCATTCATAAAAATGGGGACTAAATTATCTTTATTTTCTTCTATAGAAAGAATAATCGGGTATGACATATTGAATCCCTGTTGTGCAACAAACTTCATCACGTCAAATATTTTCTCAGGGGAATCGGAAAAGATTTTTCCCTTACCGGGAAGGAAGATAATAGTATCTTTAATATTTATACCAAAACAGGCGTCTAAATTCTTGGCAACAGTCTCATCCCGCCATATGCAGTCCCATAAAAGATTTCTCCCATCCTGTTTTAAAGGAAGAGCCGCATGATAGAAATATTCCTTGTAAAAATCGTTCAGTTCAAACCCGAGAGCTTTTGCTACTTTTTCACGATTTTCAACGGACAGTTTATCTTTGTTGCCTGACGGCTGAATAAGGTGGAGCAGCAGCCGAACTTTGATCAAAAAATTTAAGGCAATCTGGTCCCTGTTATAAACCTGCTCAGTAATACGATTTTCAGAAAACAGTTTGTTTAGAGTTTCTGACATAGAAGGCTCTTTGTAGCCATATTTTATTCTTGTTAAAAATAAAGCCCAGTAAAAGCGTCGAATGTCATTTTTAACATCCGGTTCTTGCTGAAAAACGGTGTTTTCAACGGCATAACATTCCGTATATGTAGTATTATCTTCAATAAAAAATTGCTTGTTCGATTCCAATATAGAGAATATTTTTTTCTGAAAGAGATTAAATGTCTTCTGGCTTCCCGAAACAAAACGTCCTTCCAGTAAAGATCTGAAACTAATAATCTCTTTCTCTGTCGAAGGCATACTGATTTCGTCTAAAGTCAAATACCCAAAACTGCTTGAAGCAAGAAAAACGTTTTGGTGGATAAAAAGATATTCAAAGTTTCTAACAATTCTTTTAACTGTTTCATCCGCGCGTAAGCGATGATTCGATATAACGGCAAGGTCAATATCTGATAATGGGAACATTTCACCCCGTCCATATCCCCCGCGGGCAACAAGGGCAAACGGAACGTTTTTTGGTTTTAATGAAGTTTTATTTGTTATATTAAACTGCAGAACAGCACATTCCAGGCTGAACTTTATCACCGTGTCAATCAGGGCCGTCCTTTGAAATAATATTTCAAACGGATAGTCACTTTTAGCAATGTCTTTATAATGATTTACTGACTCAGCTTCAACTAATTGGAGGATTTTATTTTTGTAGTAAATATCAAAGTCGGGTTTAGTGATTTTGTGTATCTGGCCGGAAGAAAAGTCGTCCCGAAAGGAATCCTGTAGTTGCTTATACAGATTATCTTTATACTGCTGACTTTTTTCCTTATGATCAAAAATGATTTTACCGGACATTTATTCGTTCCATAATGGTGACATCTCTCTTATTTTTTTTACAATGGGAGGTAATATCTCGGCAACATAATTTACATCGTCTTCCGTATTCATTTTTCCAAAACTGAAACGCAAGGAACCGTGTACTTTTTCGTGAGGTATACCCATTGCGGTCAATACATGGGAAGGCTCCAGAGTGCCGGAACTACAGGCTGATCCGGTAGAGATGGCAACTCCCTGAAGATCAAGGTTAATCATGATGGATTCTCCTTCTACGTATTCGACGCCGAGATTTAAAGTCGTTGGCAGCCGTTTTGTTGGGTGTCCATTAAGAACGGTTTTTGGAATCGAACTTGTTAGTTTTTGTTGTAAACCATCTCTTAATCCTGTCAAATATTTTGATCTGGATTCCATATCTTTTTTTGCTATTTCACAAGCCTTTCCAAAGCCGATTATCCCCGGTACATTTTCAGTACCGGCTCTTCTATTTCTTTCATGGTGACCACCGCTGATGATAGGAAACAGTTTTGATGTTCCCTTTTTAATATACAGCGCTCCTATTCCTTTTGGTCCGTTAAGTTTATGACCGGAAATAGACAAAAAATCAACATTTAAATCATTCACATTCAAAGGAATTTTACCAAAACTCTGGACTGCATCTGTGTGAAAAAAAATTTTTCTCTCTTTAGCAATTTTTCCTATTTCTTCTACAGGCTGAATCGTTCCCACTTCGTTATTGGAATGCTGAACAGAAATCAGGATTGTATTTTCTTTGATAGCTTCTTTTATGTCTTCAGGATTCACCATGCCGTATTGGTCTACCTTAACGTAAGTTACCTCAAAACCTATTTTCTCGAGAAGTTTGCAGGTATTTAAAACTGCCGGGTGTTCAACCTGGGAAGTTATGACATGTTTTTTGCCATTTAAATTAGTGAGCGCCACTCCTTTAATAGCAATATTGTCTGATTCACTGCCTCCACTGCAAAAAATTATTTCAGAGGGGGAAGCTTCGAGCAATTCCGCAATTTCTTCACGGGCTTTGTCCATGTTCACCTTTACAGATCTGCCAAATTGGTGGGCACTGGAAGGGTTTCCGAAATAGTCCTTTAAATATGGAGACATCGCTTCAAAGACTTCCGGATGAATTGGGGTGGTGGCATTATTATCTAAATAAACTTTTCTCAAACCCAAATCCTTTTCAATTTTCGTCATCTCAATTTTTTTGGTCTTTAAGTTTTTTAATTTCTTTTTCAAGTTTAGGGATTTTTTCAAGCAGACATTTAATAGCTTGTGCTACGGGATCCGGTGATCGTTTCAGATCATTATTCATGCTTTTAAGCGGGTCACTATCTCCACGGTAAACTATCCTTCCGGGAACTCCAATTACAGTAGAATTTTTGGGAACATCCTCAAGGACAACAGAGCCGGCGCCTATTTTACAATTAGCCCCTACAGAGACTGGTCCCAAGATTTTTGCTCCAGCGCCAACCACAATATTATTGTCTAGCGTGGGGTGGCGCTTTTCTTTTTTCAAACTGAGTCCGCCTAATGTAACTCCCTGGTAAATAGTACAATTATCACCGATTTCTGCAGTTTCTCCTATTACAACTCCCATTCCGTGGTCAATAAAGAATCCTTTTCCGATTTTTGCCCCCGGATGAATTTCAATGCCTGTAATCCATCGGTTGAAATGAGAAATAATTCTGCCAATCAGGAATAGACGATTAATCCAGAACCCGTTTGCTATTCTATGTAAAATTATCGCATGAAAACCAGGATAGCAAAAAATTACCTCCAAAAAAACTAGAGAAGTCGGATCACTCGCACAAGCGATTTGACATTCATATTTCATTGATTTAAGCACCAAAATAGTAACAATATATCAAAGCCTACTTAAAACGTCAAGTATTATGGCACACATGAAATTATGAGGGTTTTGGGGTGCTTAAAGACACTTCCACACCCTGACAGAATACGGCGCAATCCTCCAGTAAGCTGACATAAATTCATAATTCTTTTATAGGCAGAATCTCTTGGTCGCTGTTATTAGTTGTTTCTCAACCATACCCTGCTTCGGGTGAATATACTGAAATTAACTGGATTTTTCTGTGTCCAAGTTAAAGCAACAGGGTTCTTACAGCTTCTTCATCTAAAGAACTGGTTTCCTGCACCATCAGTTTATCGTCAGGGTATTTGCAAACTTCAACCAGTATTTTAGTTAATTTCGGGGTCTTGCTGTAATGCGCGGTAATCGCGGAAATTGTCTCCATTGCACCGTTTTCTATTTCTCCTTTTGCCACAACTAAAGGCCCTTTATATTCGATTGACCTAAATAAATGGTCTCCCGGTTGAATCAATTTCTCAAGTTTTTCATTTTCTTCCTTATTTCTTCCAACAATTATTTTGCACCTTTCATTAATCCGGAGATGTCTCCCAACCCTTAATAATCTTGCGTCATTCAGGCTAATAGAGCTTTGGAATCGATACAAATCCTTTAACCGACACGTAAAATGATAGTCTGTAAGCAGACAGCCACCTGACGCGCAGTGATAATCGTAGATGCCTTTTTCCTTTGCTAACGCAATTTGAGTCTTCCTGGATCGACCTCTGATTTTCAGCAATTGGTTATGATCTATTATCCCCTGGATTTCAGGCAGAGTTGGCTTGAGAAACTGGGCTGAAAGAGGACGAACTATAAGTCCTTTAAGTCCGCTGTCTCTTTCTATAATATTCATAGCATCACGCCTCTGTGACATGGGTCTTTGATCCAGCACTTCCCCTGTAAAAACAAAGGAAGCGTCTTCATCAATCATCACCTGTTTAGCGTCTTTAAACATCATAATCCTGCAATCCAAGCATGGGTTCATGTTGCTCCCATAACCGTATTCAGGGTTTTTTACCATTTCAAGATATTTTTCTCCTAAAAAGATTGTTTTCGACTTAATCCCGAATTGCTTTGATACTTTTAGCGCCTCGCTTTTACAGCCCGCATTTTTGCCTGTACAGGTACAAAAGGGGCTGAGAAAATTCAGGGTAATAACCTCAATTCCCATTTCCAACATAATCTTGACAACTAGAGTGCTGTCTAATCCACCTGATAATAGTCCTATGGCTTTTTTGTTCATAATAAATTCAGTTTAGATACTGAGAAAATCCTTGTCAATGAAATTGTAATTCCGGAGTTTCATGATTTTTTTAAGGACATACAATATTTTTCAAATTTGTGTTAAAAATAATAGTTTAATTTTTTCTGTTGAGATTATAGGAAAGCTTAATTTTCAGTGAACTGTTTGCTTTTTTGGCTTAATTTTGATTTTTCTACCAAAAACTAAAAAAAGTATAAAGCTTTTTTGGTATTTTGACGATAGGTCTTATAGCAAAAACACTGAAGAGTTCCGGTAGCTTGCCCTGAACCGTGCAGGTACAGAGTTTGCGATGGGGAACTTCAACAACTTTTTGTCCCTCCATCCTTTCTCATGGAGGAGATTGAGGAGGGGTAAAAAGTATACTGTTTTTTTACATTTATTACGGATAAAAAGGAGGTATGTTCAGGGGTCAACAGGTTTCATGAAAAAAACTACGGCAGAGGAGGGTTAACTCGACCATATTTTAATTAATTATCGTTACATAAATACATGGAGGTATTTATATGATTATTGGTTTTCAGGACATTGCCATCAATTCCCGGGTAAACGAGGGTCTTGTTAACAGGACTAAATTCAAAATGAAGGATAAGCTGGTTGAAGCTGGCCGGCAAACGATCTACGCAAATAGACCTCAAGTGGGAAGCTATCTAAAGAATGGCGCTCCAAGGGTGGGGCTCAGTATTGAGCCCGCAGATTTCGCTTATACTAAATATGTTTTAATAAAAACGAAAGAAACTTTTGAAGAAAAAACTTATTCAAACTCAGAATTAATAAAAGGAA
>CBDUII010000008.1:0-20403 GCA_965367285.1 uncultured bacterium | reverse complement strand
GGCTCCTATATGCTTGTATTTATTCAAATCCCGTCACCTTACCTGTCTTACGTGCCCAATCACAAATTGCGTTGGTCATAGATTCCGGCTCAAGGCTGGAATGACAGTTTTCGGACAGCCTGGCTTGCCTACAATTGACAAATAAGAAATATAAATATTAGAATATGGAATGGGTCCTTTGTTGGTTCAAGTCTCTGTCTTGACCCAAAATTGTTTTCAAGCCAAATCTGTTGGCTTACCTCCCGCGAACGAAGTGTTAGAATCAGGTTGGCATTCCGTTCAAACCCAAACTATCTTTTCAACTAAATGCATTACTTTTTTGGTTTGTTAATTAATTGGCTGGAAATTTCAAAGGTCTTTCCATTTCTGAAAATGGTTAAATGAACATTCTGCCCCGGAACCATGCCCAGCAGTTTTCTCCGGAACTTCAAAAAGCTTTGGACATCCCAGTCATTTATTTTGACAATAATGTCTTTTGCCTGCAGCCCTGCTATTTCCGCTGGACTCTTTTTATCAATCTCTAAAATTAGAATCCCATTCTCTCCGGAAAACCCAACATCCACCGCGTCCTTCACGGTGAGAGGACGCACGACAACACCAAACCATCCTCTCTCTGTCTTTCCAAGAACCAGCAATGGCATGACTTCTTTAACAATGTTTATTGGAATGGCAAACCCGATCAGTTGCGCTTTTGTTATGATAGCGGTGTTGATGCCAACCACTTCACCATAAAGATTAAGTAAAGGTCCTCCGCTGCTTCCCGGATTGATGGCAGAATCTGTTTGAATAAAATCTAAACCCTGGTTATTCAGCATGGGGACTATTCTGTCTTTCGCGCTGACCAGTCCTGATGATACCGAGTTAGCTAATCCGAGAGGGTTCCCCACAGCAAGTACTATTTCACCCATTTGCAGTGCATCAGAATCACCTAACGGCAGATTGGTCAATTCAATGTCCGGATTAATTTTAATCAGCGCAATATCCGTTAGCATGTCTTTCCCAATGATTTTAGCCGGGTACTCCCTCTTTCCTTCCGACAAAACAACAAGGATATCCGTTGCGTTGTGGATCACATGCGCGTTGGTGATAATGTAACCCTGCTTGTTAATAATAAAACCCGACCCCAGGCTAATCCCCTCTGTTTTATAGGGAATCGGCACGTTAAAAGGAATAGCTTCAAAAATTGAAGAAATTATGGGAATTTTGATAGGCAAATTATCATAGACAATACCAAATCTGGTTTCCCGCATTTCTAAACGCCTAGTATAAATATTCACCACTCCATCTTTAACACGATCAACAACATTAACAAAGGTTCTGTTGGTAAGCACAACCGCTTCACGAGAATCCCGGGTTTGTCCGTTTACCCAGAAGTTTTCAAGGTCAATATCTTTCAGGGAAAGGCTCTCAAAACGTTTATCGAAAATCGGATTGTCCTGGCTGACAAGAGAAACTTCCGCGTTTTTAGGAGATGGGGAGGAAGCGCAACCATAGATCAAGAAAACCGGAATGAGTAAAAATATAATAACTATTATTAAAGGAAGCTTTAAAAATAATGGGCTCTTCAAATTTTTCCAACTCATCTTAAGCACCGAAAATAAAAAAACTTGTAACCCTTATTTAATCGCGCAAAAGAACAGATAGTCAAGAATAAATAACTGAATATATATAGCATGCTAAATATTTAATCCTAATGGCTAAATATGAAGTCTAAGTAATAATATCACTGTTTAGGATGCAAAAAAATGATTAATAGCAACTTATTATCAATTAATAACTTACACATTTCCACTGAAGGGAAAGAAATCATAGCGGGTCTGAATTTGAATATCAAGCAGGGGGAAGTTCACGCTTTGATGGGAAAAAACGGTTCAGGAAAAACCACCCTTTCTTATGCTCTCATGGGACATCCCAAATATGCCATTACAAATGGAAGTATTAAGTTTGCTGGAGAAGATATAAATAGCCTTACGCCGGATAAGAGAGCTAAAAAGGGGATTTTCCTGGCTTTTCAATATCCGGTAACTGTACCCGGCGTCTCTGTAGCCAGTTTTTTGAGAAATTCTTTCCAGGCTGTAAGAGGAAATGAACCGGATAAACCGAATTTCAGGAAATTGGCTAAGGAAAAATTGAAAGAACTGGACATTCCGGAAAGCTTTATGAGTCGGTATCTAAACGACGGTTTTTCCGGGGGAGAAAAAAAGAGATTGGAGATACTGCAAATGGTTTTGTTAAACCCAAAACTAATGATTTTGGACGAAACCGATTCCGGTCTGGATATCGACGCTTTGAAAACTATCGCAGAGGGGATAAAAAAGATGCGGTCCAAATCACGCGCGATTCTCCTTATTACGCACTACCAGAGAATGCTCCAGTATATTAAACCGGATTATGTCCATATATTGTCGGATGGAAAGATCGTCCGATCAGGTGGATATGAGTTAGGAATTGAGTTGGATAAGAAAGGATATGAACATATTTTGAGAGAATAACAAGGTTAACTGGAAAAGACAGCAATGACACGATCATTGCATTCCAAAATGATCCAGTCAATCCTGTTAATCACAAATTATGTCATGCCCGAATGCGTTTATCGGGCATATGGAAGTTTGTGCTTTTTAGATTCCCGCTAAAAGCGTGCGGGAATGACAAGTTGGGAAGCATGCGGGAATGAAAGTATTGGGGCTACGGGTATTGAACTTGAAAGGATATAAAAATGACTAAAACAACGGCAGATTCAATTAGAAACTTACGAAGCGACTACAAATACGGCTTTTCCGATCCTGAAAAGTATGTTTTTAAACAAAAAAGGGGACTTAACCGGAAAGTTGTTGAAAATATATCAGATATTAAAAAAGAACCGGAATGGATGAGAGAGTTTCGCCTGAAAGCCTATGAATCTTTTCTTGAAAAACCCGATGTCTGGTGGGGAAACCAGGAAATTCTCGGAAATATCGATTTCGATAATATCTACTACTACATCCGGCCTATGGAAGGTCAGGGCAAGACATGGGAAGAGGTGCCGGAGAAAATCAAGAATACTTTTGATCGATTAGGCATTCCTGAGGCAGAGCGTAAATTCCTGGCCGGTGTCTCCGCGCAGTATGAATCCGAAGTGGTTTACCATTCCATGACTGAAGATCTAAAGAAACAAGGAGTAGTTTTCCTGGATATGGATTCCGGGCTACGGGAATATCCGGACATGGTGAAGAAACATTTCGCAACGGTTATCCCTCCCACTGACAACAAATTTGCGGCTTTAAATTCCGCGGTTTGGTCCGGTGGAAGTTTTATTTATGTTCCAAAAGGCGTCGAGGTGAAAATGCCGCTTCAGGCATATTTCCGGATGAACGCTAAAAATATGGGGCAGTTTGAGAGAACGCTTATTATCGCGGATGAAAACTCTTTTATTCATTATATCGAGGGATGTACAGCGCCCAATTATTCCAGTGATTCCCTTCATGTGGCAGTGGTGGAATTGATTGCCATGGAAGGGGCAAAAATCCGTTACACCACGATCCAGAACTGGTCAAACAACGTCCTAAACCTTGTTACCAAAAGAGGTGTCGCTTATAAAAACGCAACCATAGAATGGATAGACGGGAACCTCGGCTCACGCCTGACCATGAAATTTCCATGTGTATACCTGAAAGGTGAAGGTGCTCACGCGGAGATCCTTTCCGTAGCTATGGCAGGTGAGGGACAACACCAGGACGCAGGTGCAAAAGTCATTCATGCGGCTCCGAACACTACCTCGCAGATTATCTCCAAATCGATTTCTAAAAATGGCGGAAGAGGTTCTTATCGCGGGCTGGTAAAGGTTTATCCGAACATGAAAGGCTGCAAATCTAATGTACGATGCGATGCTTTGATTTTAGACAGTATTTCAAGGTCGGATACATATCCCACCATGGAAATTGCCGACAGTTCGGCAAGAATTACCCATGAAGCAACTGTATCCAAAGTGGGAGAGGAGCAATTGTTTTACCTGATGAGCAGGGGATTGTCTGAATTGGAAGCTACAACATTAATTGTTAACGGGTTCTTTGAACCTTTTACAAAAGAACTGCCGATGGAATATGCCGTGGAATTAAACAGGCTCATACAACTGGAAATGGAAGGGGCTGTCGGGTAAGTGCCGGGGGCACACCCTAATGGGCTACCGCCCAGCCTATTAAGCTTTGCATAAGCCGCTGTAAAAAAGCAAGCGCTAAACAGCACCTAAAAAATTATGAATTTACAAATTATAAAAGATAAAAACAAATTCAGCCGGAACGACAGGGCTTTATTTAATTACTATAAAAAAATGATAAATACTCCAGAACCGTTTCCTTTAAAAAAATTCAGAAAAACAGCCTGGGAAAAAATGGAAAAACTGTTCTGGGGTGAGCTGGACAGAGAAGATTGGCGTTACACTAATTATGACGTTTTTTTTCCGGACACTTTTATAACCGGTTCATATCAAATCGCTATTTCAGGATTGTCTGACAAAGATGTCAGTTCAGGAGTCAGGGCAATAAAATATCCGGAACAGATGAATGACGTCATACCGTTTATTTCGGACAATGGTCAGGTGAATTTTTTTTATGATAAGTGGACTCTTCTAAATGCTTCACTGTTTAACAAAGGGGTTTTTGTCGATATCCGAAAAAATTATAAAGCGGAAGGAACATTAAATATTCAGCATGATTTTGCGGGTGGGGGGCTGGAGATTCCACTCACTTATATAAAATTAAATGAAGGGAGTGAATTAAATCTCATAGAGGAATATAACGGTGGAACGAGTGGTTCGGAGCATGTTATCAGCAATACAATTATTGATCTGGCGGCTAACTCAAAATTGAACTATGTTTTCATTCAAAATCTTTCCAAAGATTCGAAAGGACTTTTTTATCAAAATGCTTTTTTAGATAGAGATGCTGAGTTACAGGTCCATTCGATACATTTGGGTTCAAAAACAGGACGGGTTATACAAAACGTGGAATTGAGAGAGCCGGGCAGTTATTTGAAAAACTTCGGTTTGCTTTATGGAAGCGGCAGACAGCACTTTGACATTGAGACCAACCAGGTGCATAAAGCGCCCCATACCGGCGGTGAACTTTTATACAGACATGTTTTAGCAGATAGAGCTAAATCTATTTTCAAAGGGAAAATCGTCATTGAAAAAGATGAAACTTTCTGTAGTGCCACTCAAAAAAATGAAAATCTTCTTTTAAGCCCAAAGGCAGAGGCAATCTCTCTTCCAAAACTGGAAATATTAAACAATGAAGTGCAGTGCAGCCATGGCGTCACTATCTCTTCCATTGATGATGAGCAATTATTTTACCTGACCTCCCGGGGTATCGGAATGGACAATGCCCGGAAGATAATCGTTGAAGGTTTTTTTGAAGAAATTATAAAAAAGTCCGCCACGCAAAGCATTGCCGAAGTTATATCAAGAAAGGTAAAAGAAGTGTTATGAGCTATTACAAAGTGGCTGAAAAATCGGATATGGATAAAGAGAGCGTCATTGAAGTGGATGTAGACGGATTCA
Source organism: uncultured bacterium (assembly GCA_965367285.1). Taxonomy (GTDB): domain Bacteria; phylum Nitrospinota; class Nitrospinia; order CAJXCL01; family CAJXCL01; genus CAJXCL01. The sequence continues at coordinate 14,870 of CBDUII010000008.1, read as the reverse complement.
GCCTTCTGATCTATCGTGATAAAGAGGACAGGTTTTTCTGCATAAAAAACTGCTGTACCCATGACAATTCCACATTATCTGATGGGCCAGTTGAAAGTGATACGATTACATGCCTGAAGCATGGCGCTAAATTTGATCTAAAAACGGGTGACGCTCTCACCATGCCGGCAGTTGTGGGAGTGGAAGTCTTCCCGGTAAAGGTGGAAGGAAGCAAAATTTTTGTAGGGATTGAAGAAGAATAATTTTTTGACAGGATGAACAGGATATTCTGGATTATTTTTGGAGTGTGATAATCGTGTCATTGCATTTTTTGGAGTAAAAAGGTAAGCCCTTCACCTTGTCATTCTGAGCGGAGCGAAGAATCTCAGAAAGCTCAGGATAAACTCCGCAAGACTTTTTTATAATAATCTTGTTTATCCTGTAATCCTGTCAGATATCTTTTTAAAGAAGCTAAACTATGGAAAGTACTTTTAGAAAAGATTTCAAGATTTTAAATGAAAAAATCAATGGGAAGAGGTTTGCCTATTTGGACAGCGTTGCCAGCTCTTTAAAACCCACTTCTGTCATTCAGGGAATGACTGAGATATATGAAAAATACTATTCCAATATTCACCACGGAGTTTACCATACATCGCAAAAAACCACTGAAAAGTATGAAGAGGCAAGAGAAAAAGTCGAAGAATTCATAAACGCTTCGTCAGGGAAAGAGATTATCTTTACTCGTGGAACAACCGAAGCTATCAATCTGGTGGCCTCCACCTGGGGAGAAGAAAATATATCCTCCGAAGATACTATCCTGTTAACAAAAGCAGAACATCACAGCAATCTCGTTCCGTGGCAGCAATTGGTAAAAAGAAAAGGCGCAAAGCTGGAGTATGTTAATATTACCAAAGACGGAGATATGGACTATGATGATTTTCTGAATAAGATTTCCCATAAGCCAAAATTATTTGCGGTAACTTCAATGTCAAACGCACTGGGAAACATATACCCGGTAAATCCAATGATCAAAGAGGCGCACCGGAACAATGCGCGGGTACTTGTCGATGCAGCTCAGGCAGTACCACATCTCCCTGTGGATGTCCAGGACATGGACTGCGATTTCCTTGCTTTTTCAGGTCATAAAATGTTGGGGCCTACAGGCATAGGGGTATTATACGGTAAAAAAGACGTCCTGGAGACAATGACTCCTTATCAATACGGTGGCAATATGATCCTGTCGGTGAAGCTGCATGAGACTCTGTTTAATGAACTTCCCTGGAAATTCGAAGCAGGCACGCCACCAATTGTGGAAGCAATTGGAATGGGGTTTGCCATTGATTATTTAAAAAACATCGGCTGGGATCAAATAAAAAAAATTGAGGAAGAATTAACCCAAACAACTTTAGAGTTACTCAAAAAAATGCCGGACATAGAACTCTATGGAAAAATGAATATGGAAAACAGGGGAGGCATTATATCTTTTAACCTGAAAGGCATCCACCCGCATGATGCCGGGACAGTATTAGATGAAGCAGGGGTTGCTGTCCGGGCAGGACATCATTGCGCGCAGCCTTTGATGGAAGAGCTGAAACAAACGGCCACTATCCGGGCCAGTTTTTATATTTATAATGACCTCGAAGATGTGATGCAGCTAATAGAAAGTCTTGAAAATGTAAGGAAAATATTTCATGTTGAACACCTCAGCATGGCCGAGGGGCCACAACCAAATAGAGCTACCGCTCAAAGCGGCCAACAAAAACTTTGTTAAAAAAACGAAATGTTGCAAGTTAATAGTTCAGCGTTGTATAGAGAAGTCATTCTCGATCATTTTCAAAACCCCCGGTACAAAGAGGATTTGAAAGACTTTGATGAAGAAGTGGAAGGGTATAATCCGCTTTGCGGAGACCGTGTGGTATTGCAAATTAAAATTAATAATGAAAATTCTTATAAAAAACTAATGGAAAATATCTCGGTGAATACAAAAGGGTGCTCTATTTGTATCTCTTCCGGCTCAATAATGGCTGAAGAACTGATCGGGAAAGACATCGTATTTATTAACAAATATATTGATCGCTTCAAGCAGATGTTGAAAGGAGGAGAAATCATCTCATCCGAGATAGGAGATGTGGAAACATTGGAAGGGATAAAAAACTATCCTGCAAGAATAAAATGCGCCCTCTTGCCCTGGACATCCCTTGAGGAAGGAATTGATAATTTTGAAAGAAACATAAAGCGGCAAGTTACCGCAACCAAAAATGAATTACAATCCTCTGGCCCCCTTTTTTAAGGGGGAATTTGGGGTAAGTATTCCCCTCTATCAAGAGGGGTGTCCCTCCGGGACGGGGTGTGTTAAAAAACGTTGCTAAGCCTTGCATAAGGCGCTGTAAAAAAACAAGAACCAAACACCGCCTAAAAAAACAACGTATTGCAGATTAGTAGTGCGGATTTCACAAAAAAACCCTGTAAGGGCGAAAGATTTAAAAAAAATGTTACAAACTAAAATAACAGACAGAGAAGTCATAGAGCATTTAAAAGCCGTTGCTGATCCCGAATTGAGATTTAATATCATTGATTTGGGATTGGTTTACGAAGTTAATGTGGATAATGAAAATAACAATGTTGAAGTAAGGATGACTCTCACAAGCCCGGGCTGTCCTTACGGGCCGGAGATTTTCAATGCCGTGGAAATGGTATTAAAGACCCTCGGGTTTCATGAACAAAAAGTTATTCTGGTTTGGGACCCGCCCTGGGACCCCGCCACTATGGCCTCTGAAGAAGTAAAAGATTCAATGGGAATTTGGTAGGTTAGATAAATAGTAATTTTTTTTTTGAAAGATTTTACAATATAATTGTTAAAATCAGACATACCACATGAACAAAAAACCATCCACATTACTATTAGAGCATCTTCACCTTCTTCCCAAAGGAAAAGTGCTGGATGTGGCAATGGGGAAAGGGCGAAATGCTCTATCCCTGGTGGAGCATGGGTTCGAGGTGGAAGGCGTTGATATTGATGAGACTGCTGTCCGGATCTGCAAGGAAGAAGCATCTAAAAGAGAACTAAAGATTAAGGCGCAGGTTGCGGATCTTACCGATTATCATATTTCCCCAAACACCTATGATGTTATCCTCTGTTTTAATTTCCTGCAGAGAGATTTGATTCCCCGAATGAAGACTGGATTAAAAAGCGGGGGAATTATCATTTACGAAACCTTTCTGATAGATCAGCATATCAAGTTCGGGAAACCGAAACATAAAGAATACTGTTTCAAGCGGAGTGAACTTCTCAGCTTTTTTCAGGATTTCAAAATCATCTATTATAAAGAAGGATTTATAACAAAAGAAAAAACTACAGCCAGCCTGGTAGCCCAAAAGAAGTATTGAAAAACTATTGTCCCTTGTTTTATACTATTGCTCTGTAAAAATTTGTTTTTTTTAGACGCCGTTAGTTCTTTATTTTTACAGCGCCTTATGCAAAGCTGAACAAGTTTTTTCGTTTGTGCTCCAGGGCGGTAGCCCTATTTGGCCGCGGCCCTCTGGCCGATTTATGCTATAGGAGTAATTATATTAATCAGTAATTATGGTAAAACAAAAACCTCAAAAGTTGAGCTTCCGTCAGAACGTGGATCTCATGGCAGATCGTGCCATAGAGGTTCTCGGTATTGATCCGGGAACTGCAGAAGCCATTAAATCCTGTAATGCTGTTTTACAGGTCAAATTCCCTGTTAACATTCGCGGTAAGATACAGCTGTTTACCGGCTGGCGTGCAGTACACAGCACCCACCGACTACCCGTAAAAGGTGGAATACGATACGCACCATACGCCAACCAGGACGAAGTTGAGGCATTAGCAGCATTGATGAGCTATAAATGCGCGCTTGTGGATGTGCCTTTTGGCGGGTCTAAAGGCGCTCTTCTTATTGATCCTCTTAAATATACCCGTGATGAACTGCAACTTATCACACGGCGCTTCACACTGGAATTGGCACGAAAGGGATTTCTGAGCCCGGCTACCAATGTCCCGGCGCCTGATATAGGTACCGGAGAACGTGAGATGGCCTGGATGGCTGATACCTATAAACACCTGTATCCGGAAGATATTAATTACTTGGCATGTGTTACAGGCAAACCTGTACAACATGGGGGCATACGCGGTCGTACGGAAGCAACAGGCCGCGGTCTACAGTACGCGTTACGGGAATTCTTCCGCCATAAAGAAGATGTTAAACACGCCAACCTGTCCGCCGGACTCGGTGGTAAATGTGTTGTTATCCAGGGGCTGGGGAATGTCGGTTATCATGCCGCGAAATTCCTGTCTGAAGAAGATGGCGTCAAAATCATTGCCATAATCGAGAAAGACGGTGTGATCGTTAATAAAAACGGGCTCGCAGTAGAAAAGGTTTCACAATTTATACGTGAACACAAAACAATTAAAGGCTTTCGAGATGGAAAATTTGATAAGAACGGATCAAAGGCACTTGAAATGGACTGCGATATCCTGATTCCGGCTGCCATGGAAAGCCAGATCACAGAAGCAAACGCCAACTGTATTAAGGCAAAGCTCATTGTCGAAGCGGCAAACGGTCCGGTGACATTTGAAGCGGATAAAATACTGAACAAACGTGGGATTGTCATGATACCGGATACATACGTTAATGCCGGTGGTGTTACGGTTTCCTATTTTGAGTGGATTCGTAATCTATCCCACATCAGGTTTGGCCGTATGGAGCGCCGCTACGATGAATTACAGAGCCGCCGGTACGCGGATATGCTGGAAGAAGTAACAGACAAAAAAATTTCCGAAGAGAAAAGGAAAAAAATGATACGCGGCGCAATTGAGATTGACCTGGTGCGTTCCGGTTTGGATGACACCATGCGCCTCGCCTACCAGGAGATGCGCGAAACTTTACTGTCAAATAAAAAAATTCATGATCTCAGAACCGCATCATATGTAATATCTATTAGGAAAATTGCACGCTCCTATTTGGATGTCGGCATCTATTAATCCATGACGTTTTTGCAATCTTTTCTAAACCAAATCCCTGTTTTTTAAAAACTCCATGATGATTTTAACATTTTCATCTACATTTTTATTAACCGTATCAATCACCAGGCTCGGATTTTCCGGTTCTTCGTAGGGATCGTCAATTCCGGTGAATTGTTTAATTTCACCTTTACGCGCCTTCGCATACAATCCTTTGGGGTCTCTCTGTTCACAAACTTCAAGAGACGTATTTATATATATTTCTATAAAATTAGTTGATATCCGGCGTACAAATTGCCGTGACTCTCTATAAGGGGAGATAAAAGACGCGACTACCGTAATATTATTTTTGACCAGTATGCTGGAAAGGTGGCCGACACGCTCGATATGCTGAATACGTTCCTCCCTGGAAAAGCCTGTTTTCGGAAATAATTGCCGAACACTTTCTCCATCCAACCGTTCCATTTTACGATTTTCTTTTTTTAACTCTTCATAAACCGCATCGGCAATGGTTGATTTCCCTGAGCCGGGCAAGCCGGTAAACCATAAGACAAAAGGCGCTACCTCAACCCTGCCGAAATTGATTTTGTTCCAGTACCGCTCATGGAAATAATAAAGGAACATTTTTAAAAAAACTTCAATCCCGCCGACAGCAAGTGCTGCCGCCATCTGCCTGGTAAAACCCCACACTAATAAAATAGTAATGACCGTTGACGAAATCCGCCAGGAAACAGTTTTTATTATACTGCGGCTACGTTTTTCCTTATACATACTGACCTCTGCCTTAAAATAATTTCAGAAAATTATTAATTTTTAATTATACTGTATCGTTTTTATTATTTCATCAATTTAGTAGTGTAGGAAGCAGGAATTTAAATCCAGAATAAAAAGGTGCTTTATTTTTTTGCGCCACTCTAAATGACTTCTCTTGACATTCAAGATCGAGGTAGCTATAGTAGCTATAAGGAGGAATTGTGATGCAGTTAGTGGGAATAAAAGAACTTAAAGACAAGCTCTCTTACTATATTGGGCTTACTAAAGAAGGGAATAATATAGTTGTAACCGATAGAGGCAACCCTGTAGCAATTTTACATGGTCTTGACAATGTTGAAAAAAATGCAAGCGTTGAAGAACGGCTTGCAGTTTTAGCAAAAAAAGGAATTATACGGCTGCCCATAAAAAAAGGAAAACTTTCTTCTTATGACCCGGTAAAAGCAAAAGGCAAACCTGCGTCAGAGATTATTATTGAGGAGAGAAGGTGATATATTTCGATAGTAGCGCTCTCGTTAAGAGATATTTAAAAGAAATCGGTTCTGATCGAGTGAAACAAATTATCAATCATATGCCTTTCATTGCTACATCAAAGCTAACTTTTCCTGAGATTTTATCCGCCTTTGCGCGGAAATATAAAACCGGAGATATTTCTGAAGATAAATTTATTCAATCTGTAAAAAAATTTGAGACCGAATGGAATTATTTTCTTATCGTTGAAATTCAAGACGAATTATTTCCAATCATAAAGAGAACACTAAAGAAGCACTACTTAAAAGGAGCGGATAGTATTCATCTCTCATCAGCAATATGGTTGAAAGACAATACCAAAGAGGATATTACTTTTGTATCCGCGGATAAAAATTTAATAAAAGTCGTGCAGGCTGAAAAGATAAAAATAATTAATCCTCAAAAGCATGACGAAAAATAATAATTCAATGTATAGGAATTTCAATGTTTATTGGATTCCCGCGAAAGCGGGAATCTAACTTGAAAATAATTTAGAGGAGGAATTTTTTCAGTGATCATTGGATTAACAGGGGAAAATTGTTCCGGCAAAGGTATGGTAGCGGATTATCTTAAAAAGAAGTCTTTCTATTTTTATTCCTTGTCGGATGTTATCCGGGACGAGCTGACTTCAAAAAGCACGGAAATTACCAGGGACGCTTTAATAAAAGAAGGAAATGATTTAAGGCAGAAGTATGGTTCCTCGGTTCTCGCGGCCAAAACAGCGGCAAAACTTCAGGCAGATAAAAATTATGTGATTGATTCGATACGCAATCCTGCCGAGGTAGAAGAATTAAAAAAATTAAACAGATTTGTTCTTGTAAAAATTCTCTCTTTTCCTGAAAACAGGTTTAAAAGAATGAAAGAGAGAAACAGGGAAGGAGATCCTGAAACATTAGAAGAATTCAAACGAATAGAAGAACTGGAAGCTTCAAACCAGGATGGCGCAAAGCAGCAGGTAACTGCCTGTATGAAACTGGCGGATAAAACCATAGCCAATGATGATCAACCTGAAATTTTGCGTAAAAAGGTCGATCAGCTCCTGCAGGAATTGCAGGTAGAAATAAAAAAAAAACGGCCTGACTGGGACGAGTATTTTATGAATATTGCTAAAGTGGTCGCCTCGAGGAGCAACTGCATGAAACGCCATGTTGCTGCCGTAATAGTTAAAGATAAGAGAATCATTTCTACCGGTTATAACGGAACTCCAAGGGGCGTTAAGAACTGCAGCGAAGGGGGGTGTCCGCGGTGTAATGAATTCGCTGAAGGCGGCACCCGTCTTGATGAATGCCTTTGTTCCCACGGGGAAGAAAATGCAATTGTCCAGGCGTCTTATCACGGCATTAGCATTAAAGATGCTGCTCTTTATACAACTTTTGCGCCGTGCCTGATGTGTACAAAAATGATTATTAACGCTGGAATTAAAGAAGTGGTTTATAACATCGATTATCCGTTAAACAATACGGCCTTGAACCTTTATAAAGAAGTAAATATAAAATTGCGGCAATACAAAGTCGAGTGAATTTTACCGCGGAGAGCGCAGGGTGGCAGGGCCTCAACCAAAATTACAACCCCCTGTATCCCCCTTTTTTAAGGGGGAATTTGGGGAGGGAATTCCCCTCTAACAAAAGGGGTGTCCCTCCGGGACGGGGGGGTGTTAAAAACTTTGTTAAAAAGCATGCTTTTATAAGTTTGTAATGCAGAGGTTGCTGAGAAGAATAATTTTTTATAGTATTGAAAAATGGAAATTAATATTCAGGAAATGATAAAAAAGAATATCAGAGATTTGGAAGCATATAAACCCGAAGAAATTCTTTGTCAAATTCGCATGGAAGCCAATGAGAATCCCTTTACAATAAATTCCTCATTAAAAGAACGGGTTTTAGAATCTATTTCAAAGATTCCCTTAAACCGATACCCGGATTCATTAGCTACCGATCTCAGGGAACTGATCTCAAAAAAATCCGGTTTAAAACCGGAAAATATCATAATCGGGAACGGCTCGGATGAACTCATCCTGATGCTTATAACAGCGTTTTGTGAGAAAGAAGATAAAGTTTTATTCCCGGTTCCAACTTTCTCTATGTTCTGGATTATTGCAAAGTCATTTGGAGTCAATACATTGGAAATTCCATTAGATTTAAAATGGGATATTGATCTAACTGAAATAAAAAAATCTTACGAAACCAACCGCCCTAAAATAATTTTCCTCAGTACTCCTAATAATCCGACAGGGAATTGCTTTTCGGAAAATAAGATTTTGGATATTATTGAAAAAGCATCTTCTCTAATAGTAGTTGATGAGGCATACGCGGATTTTTGCGGAAAAACTTTTATTGAAAAGCTCAAGCAGTTTGAAAATTTAATAATTCTTAAAACACTTTCCAAAATCGGCATGGCAGGACTTCGTGTCGGGTATTTAATGGCAAGCGAGGAAATAATTAATATCCTCCACAAAGTACGTCTGCCTTATAATTCAAACAGCCTGTCACAGGCAGCAGCTAAAGTCATTTTAGAAAATAATGAGATTGTGGAATCCCAAATACAGCAGATCATCAAAGGCAGAGAGTTTCTTCGGGAAGAACTGGTAAACTTGCAGGGTGGAGCTAGTATAACACCATTCACTTCTGGAGCGAATTTTATTTTGTTCAAAACGGGAAAAGACGCGGATGTCATTCACAGGAAGCTGACGGAAGAAGGAGTGCTTATAAGGAATTTAAATAGAGAAGGTTCTTTGAAAAATTGCTTGAGAGTAACCGTTGGACTACCTGAAGAAAATAAAGCTTTTATTAAGGCGTTGAAAAAAATAACTTTATGAGGTAAAAATAAGGTAGTTGTTTTTCGAGGGAATTTGTAGTAACCCACAGAGCTCAGCTTTGTGAGAATAGGTTACTCACGCTACATTAACCGGAACGGAGGGGGAAATTTTGAAAAAGATTTGTAAGGGAATAATTGAAGGCAATATTATACGACTTAAAGAAAAAACAGGTTTGCCTGATGGAACGTATAGCATCATCATATCGGAAACCACAAAGGATGCAAATGAAGAAGAAATAAAAAATAGACAGCTAAAACTACTTGATAAAGGTTTTCATCTTGGCAAGAAATTTTATTCAAAACGTGAAGAACTATATGACAGATAAATTAGTTGATACAAATATTCTTGTCTATGCTTACGATTTAACCGAAAGAGAAAAACATCAAACTTCGAGCGCCTTCCTAAAACAAATCTGGAAAGAAGGCGGAGGCGTTGTTTGTTTGCAAAACCTTATGGAATTTTTCGCAATAATCACCAAAAAGGTTGAGAATCCGATAGAGGTTGAAGAAGCAAAAACTATTGTGGAGGATTTTAAAAATTCAGAAAGCTGGAGAATTATCGACAGGGATGTAGATACTTTTTTTCACGCAATGGATATTGTTTCAGAACATAAAATCCATGTTTGGGATGCCATGATCGCAGCTTGTATGAAGGAAAATAATATAAATGAAATCGTAACAGAAAATGTGAAAGATTTTAATAGGGTTCCAAACATAAAAGTTAGCTCTCTTTTCTGAATGGACCTACAATATATATCGACGATTTCTATTTTTTTGCGATCTTTGCCCATGTATCTCGCAGGGAAACTGTTCTGTTGAATATTAGTTTTTCTTCATTAGAATCCACACAGAAATAACCCTGCCTCAGGAACTGGTAGCTGCTTCCTGGTTTTGCGTCTTTCAGGCTCGGTTCAACACGGCAAGAAGTCAAAGTCTCTAATGAATTCGGATTCAAACAGGTTTTGAAATCAGCGTCATCCTTTCCCTCTCCTGGATTTGCCTTTGTGAAAAGATGATCGTACAGGCGGACTTTCGCTTCAACTGAGTGATCTGCCGAAACCCAGTGAGATGTTCCTTTAACCTTGCGACCGTCTTTAGACCATCCTCCTTTTGTTTCCGGATCATAAGTACAGCGCAGTTCCTTAATTTCTCCGGTACTTTCATCTTTTATCATTTCCACACACTTAATGTAATAAGCGTGTTTTAAGCGTATCTCTCGACCGGGACCCAGGCGGAAGAACTTTTTCGGCGGGTCTTCTTGAAAATCATCCTGTTCAATATAAATTACACGTGAAAAAGGAATTTTTCTTTTTCCCATGCCGGGATCTTCAGGATTATTTTCAGCATCCAGTTCTTCCACTTTATTTTCGGGATAGTTCTCAATAACCACTTTCAGCGGGCGAAGTACAGCCATCACACGAGGCGCTTTTTTATTCAAATCTTCTCTCAGGCAATGCTCGAGCAAAGCCATATCTACTACACTGTCAGCTTTGGCTACCCCAATGCGTTCACAAAAATCGCGGATGGATTCCGGTGTATAGCCGCGCCTTCGTAAACCCGCTAATGTTGGCATCCTTGGATCATCCCATCCTGAAACATGTCCTTCTTCCACCAATTTCATGAGTTTTCTCTTACTCAGTACAGTGTAGCTCAAGTTGAGGCGCGCGAATTCAATCTGCTGCGGATGGCAATCCACATTCAGTTTGTCTAATATCCAGTCATACAAAGGGCGATGGTCTTCAAATTCCAGCGTGCAGATGGAATGGGTAATTCCTTCGATGGAATCGGAAAGACAATGCGCAAAATCATATGTCGGGTAAATGCACCACTTATCATTTGTCCTGTGATGAGTTGCGTGTCGAATACGGTAAATCGTGGGATCCCGCATATTTAAATTTGGGGATGCCATATCAATTTTTGCCCGAAGCACATGGGCGCCATCCTCAAATTTTCCAGATCGCATTTGATCAAACAAATCCAGGTTTTCTTCGATCGAACGGTTACGGTGCGGGCTGTCTTTTCCCGGCCTGGTTAAAGTACCGCGGTACTTCCTGACTTCATCCGCGTTTAAACTGCACACGTATGCCTTGCCGGGCTTTATTAGCTGAACAGCGTATTGATACAACTGCTCAAAATAATCTGAAGCAAAGTACAGCCGATCGTCCCAATTAAATCCCAGCCACCGCACGTCTGATTTAATTGACTCTACATATTCAACCTCCTCTTTGCTCGGATTCGTGTCATCGAAACGTAAATTACAAAGACCTCCTTTATGTTCCAGGGCAACACCAAAATTGAGGCAGATGGATTTTGCGTGCCCGATATGCAGATAACCGTTTGGTTCAGGTGGAAAGCGGGTGTGCAAACAACCCTTATTTTTATTTGATTTCAGGTCTTCCGTAATAATACTGCGAATAAAATCAGTGGGAGTAGTTTCTGCCATATTAAATCCACGTATAGGAATTTCAATGTTCATAGATTCCCGCTAAAGCTTGTCCTCGCACGTTTTAAGCGGGGAACACGCGGGAATGACACATAGAGATGCCTGGAAATGACAATCCTGAGCTTTTTGTCATTCCCGTATGCACCCCAGCCTGTCATTCCCGAATGTTCTTATCGGGAATCCAGGGGATGGACAACTGCATTGCAATCGATTGACATATTTGAGCATTAGAAAAGTTGCCGAAGACCTAATTTGTGATTATCCTTTTAAGAAAAAAATATGATAACAGAAAACCAAAAGAATAGAAGCAGAAAAAAGGATTGGATATGAAGTGAGAAAGTAAAAGATTATTTACTCACGAAGATACTGCTTTACTCACAGTCTTCCGGATTAATGTCCAAAATTAGGGCAACGGACTTTTTTATAAAAGTAATTTCATCTCTTGAGATTTTGCCGATCCTTTTTGTAAGCCTGTTATGGCTAATAGCTCTAATCTGAAAACAATCAACTACTGATTTTTTTTCCAGTCCATTACTTAAATTTGGTTCTAAACAAACGAAAAAGGGATTTTTATCCCAGCGAGGGTTCCAGTTTGTAATTGGAACAACAATAGCAAGCTTAAGATGGTTTTTATGACCTGAGTTCAGGATAACTACAGGCCGTTTCTTTTTAATTTCATCCCCAATAGTAGGATCAAGGTTTACCCAATAGATATCAGCAATTTTCAAATATTTCTCCTCCTAGAGATTCAAAAAGATTTTCGTAAGACGCTTTGCCGATTTTCTCTATTGCTTTCTCCCTTTTCATTTCGCGAAGCCTTTTCCTATCCATATTTACTTTAGCTTTAACAGCCTCGCGCATATATTCACTCAAGCTTTTGTATTTTAATTGTTTAACAGCCTTTTTGATGAATTTGTAATCATCATTATCAATTTGAACTTTTGTTTGAGTCATCATAACTTTCCTCCTATTTTTTATATAGTATACCAGAATTAAGACCCATATTCAAGGGCTAAAATTAGGACGTTATTATAGGGTTATTGTTTTGGGACTAAAAAAAGACCGGAATTGACGACAAGGGCATAACCATTGACTACTGACCAATGACCATTAATTGCCTGAGACAGATATTCAGATAGGAAATCGATTAAAAAAAATTAGCGATAAATTTGGAATCACATAATGGCAAGCCAGATCCTCTTTCTCAGTTAATTTTTGACTTTTTTTTCTTCTTGATGCTATAACTAAATACTGCGATATTTATATAAAACAGACCTGTTGTTTTCAATACCTTCAGTTATTTTTTTCATGCGGCATTATATCTACAAATTTCAACTTCTGCACCGGCTTTAAAGGCGTTTTTGGCAATTTCAAGAACCCTTTCTGTGGTTTTATCATCAAAGTATTTTTCCCCACAATTAGTACAAATATAAGCAGGCACGCCTTTAATAACAACAACAGCATTATTCTTTTCATAAGTTGCAATTGTTTCCCCAAGTTCAGCCTCGCCATTTTTACATGTGATGCATGTAATGTTTTTAATTTGATTCATTATTACCTCCCAATACGGATTTCATAACCTGACTTCCACTTATTCAGCGTTGGTCTATATACTGTTATAACATATAATATCTCTTTTGCCTTATCTTCTGCAATGACAACATGAATCGGCTTTTCGTTAACCCAACCAAGAATTAGCTTACTGGGAAAAGGTTTATCGTCTGAATAATTCTCAATGGCTTTTCCGGCATCAAGCACATGAGAGACTTCCTTTTTGCTGATATTCTCCTGAGTCATGCGTACAGTTGCATGGTATTTATATATTATTTCCATATTCCATAGTGTCTCTAAAACAAATGTATTTGAAACACCAGCAGTTCCCGAATAGCCATGATCCCCCCAGAATAGAGGATTTATGTAAATTCTCTATTCTGGGGGGATCATGGCTATTCGGGAACTGCTGCAATTGCAAATTTAAAATTGCAGATTGAAGCTTATACAGCCTCCCTAACCCTGGTCAGGCTGTTCTCCAAATTTGAGATCATGTTTTGGATTGCTTCAACTTCCTTTTCTTCATATGCTTTTTCACCACATTTTATGCAAATAAGAGCTGGTATTTTCTCAATGAACAGGTGATATCCTTTACGGTCTACTGTATATGCAGATTCTTTTTTCTCCATTTCTCCGCCACAATATAAACAGTTCATTATTTATCCCTCCTTTTTCTTATTTTAAAATTTTCTTCCCACTTTCCATCCGATGGTATATAGACAGTGATCATCCATAAAAAGTCTTCCCGTGGGGAGCAAACAACATGAACGGGTCTATTCCTTTTTGTAAAACCGGACATTAAACAACTATGTCCCCTTTTATCATCCGGATAGTCTTCTATAATCTCCCCGTACAATACTATTTCTTTTACTTCTTTTAAAGAGATAATTTCATCCTCCGCGTTCATCTCATCAAGCGCATGGCTGGTGTAAATAATTCTTTTTCTTCCTGCTTGCCTAATCGTATCTAAAAAATTATGTTTATTCATGGAGAAACGGCGTTATTATTTTGATCAGTAATCGCAAAAAAATCGGGTGACGTTTGCCGATGGTTTTAAGAAAAAAATACCTGGTTCGCTAAAAAACGCCAAAAGAAAAGTTTAATATTCAATTTTCCTTATATCCCTTTTTTACATAGCCTCTCTAACCCTGGTTAGACTGTCCCCAAATTTCAGTTTCCATCTGAAGCAAAACAAGATCATATGTTGGATGGCTTCCGCTTCCCTTGATTTTATCCTAATAAATATCAATAACTCAAGAAGTTTAAGCATGGAAAGCAGGAAGGAACACCAGTACTTTAAAGCAGATATTGTTAAAGCAATGGAAAAATCAGCTCAATCTCGTAAGGAAGTTTTAAAAACAATTGAAATACCGGGAAAGAAATTACAGGTCGCTTGATATTGATATTTGTTTGAGATGTTATTCCCACGTTCAACCACTAAAAAGATTTCAATTATTCAGCCACAGACTTTCATTGACTAAAATATTCTTTCCGGAATAGGGTCGGACATCATAGCGGGGTTAAGCCGCAACTAAAGATGACAGAAGACAGATGACGGACGTAAAGTCCCGTTGGGACGACGTCCCTTTACGGGAGAACAGTAGGCAGCAAGCAAAGAGAACTACAAAATACTAAGTTTCAATTAATTAATTCACATTACCACTTAAATTTAAGATAACATTATAATCATCTCATTGCCCGCGAAACACGCTGATAAATGCGAAAAATTGTTGCAACAGTTCAGCCACCAAGGTGCCAAGTATAATGGACCCCAAAATTTAGACTGGTAGGTAAGGTGCATTTTGGCTATGATTT
>CBDUII010000007.1:0-21089 GCA_965367285.1 uncultured bacterium | reverse complement strand
CTTGCCACATTATTTTTAGATTATGCAAATTTGTCACTCCTGCTTAAAAAAATCTTGACTCAAGGTTTTTATAAAGTTAGAATTACTACTATTTTTAAGTTCAAAATAGGATAGTAGAAGATATTTGAATACAGATAATTAAAGCGGTGTTGGTATTTAGTGCCTTATTACTTGACGTTTAGGAATTTCAATGTTCTGCGCCACAGGCGCAAACACAAAAGTCCGTAAAAACTGCCATGGACGAAAGTATCCATTTGTTCGAAAGGGATAAAAATATCGGAACTGGAAGTCAAGGAAGGTGATAAACCCATATTTCTTGGTACTCTCTCTGCTTTACGTTTTGTTTTCATTTCAATAATATATAACTTAACTTAAAGCACAGACCATAAGGTCGATACGATAGAGAATTGCAACGCAACTTAGTTGCTCCACAGAGAAGAGGAGTGTGGACAGGTTGAAGATAAAGCTGCTAAGAATTATTGGAATTCACGAATCCGTGAGCCCTATGTACAGGAAACTTGTCATTTTTCTAGGTTTCGGGGCTGTTATATTCTCATCGCTCCTGTTTCTAGCGCCTGACGTGTTGGCCGCGCAAGAGGGTGCCGCCAGATGAGAGTACCGGGAATTCCCTATTTTGGGGAGCAGGAACCTCATCTGGATCGTGGCCCAGCTTCATCTCCTTTTTGGATCATTTGTTCTTGGGGTTCCCATATTCGCGGTAATTGCCGAGTTTGTCGGAATACGGACTAAAGATCCCAAGTACGACAAACTAGCCCACGAATTTTCCAAACTTTTGTCATTATCCTTTTCTACTACAGCCGTATTAGGCGGCTTCCTGCTTTTATCATTAATCTCTTTTTATCCTGTGTTTTTCGATTACCTGACGGATATATTCTGGCCTTCATATATGCTCTATGCCGGGTTGTTCTTCGGAGAGATCATATGTCTCTATGTTTATTATTATGCATGGGACGTGATGGAAGATAGAAAGTATATGCATTTATGTATTGGAATACTGCTCAATGTATTTGGAACTGTAATTATGTTCGTTACCAATGCCTGGGGTCAATATATGGCGAGTCCCGTTATTTTACCGCCTGAATTGGTCGGATGGGAGAGGGCATGGGCGGCGGCTAACAATTTTACCTGGTGGCCCATGAATATCCATCGTCTGATAGCCAATGTTTCGTTTGGTGGCTATATCGTAGGGGCTTATGCCGCAACCCAGTTTTTGAACTCAAAATCGGATGAGGAACGGGCCCATTATGATTGGATGGGTTATATCGGCATCCTGATTGGAGTTGGTGGCATGATTCCACTACCTTTTGCCGGCTATTGGTTGGCGTTGGAATTTTATCAGTACAGTCAACAAATGGGTATTACATTAATGGGAGGTTTTCTCTCCTGGTTGTTTATTATCCAGGCCGTCATGATCTCCATTATATTTATCGCCACAAACTATTATTTTTGGTTAGGGATTATTAACAGGACCAAAGACGGTGAAAAGTACAGATGGTATATCAACTTTATGTTGATAGGACTGGCCATTTGCGCCTTGGTCTGGATTACCCCTCACAGTGTTGTGGCCAGTCTTGAGGAGGCCAGGGAAATGGGTGGAACTCATCATCCTCTACTTGGTGTGCTTGGGGTCATGTCAGCCAAAATGACGGCGGTAAATGTCATGATTTTGATTACCTTTATTAGCTTTATTCTCTATCTTCGCGCGAATAAAGAGGAGGTTG
Source organism: uncultured bacterium (assembly GCA_965367285.1). Taxonomy (GTDB): domain Bacteria; phylum Nitrospinota; class Nitrospinia; order CAJXCL01; family CAJXCL01; genus CAJXCL01. The sequence continues at coordinate 19,347 of CBDUII010000007.1, read as the reverse complement.
TTAAATGGGCAAAGGCAGGCAGAATGGTGCAGATCGTTTTGTGCGCGATTGCTTTTTTATATGTCATATGGCTGGGGATTTATGGCTACTTCGTGCCAACGGTTGTGAGAATAGGCTTTTCCGTAAATCAAGTCGCCGCAGTTATAGGTTCCATATTCTTTGTGTCCATCATGACTATCTTAATACTAAGAGGGGCTAGGAGCACCGGTGACATTAGATGGGGTAATATGCCGCCAAGATCTCAGTATGTTTTGATTTTATTAGCTGTAACTATAGTATTGCTAATGGCAATGATGGGTTATGCCAGGGAGGCAGTGCGGACCTATTGGCATATTTTTGGAGTATTAAAAGACACCTCTCCACATGCTTTTTCACCTTCATTAGGACAGGCCTCAAAGATAATAGCAGCTATTACTTTGATATTCTTTAGTTGTATCGGTTTTATTTTCTGGCTCTGTAGTCTTGGCGCCAAAAAAGGGGGGGAGCACTGAGTCTATGATAAAAATTATTATAATCGTAGTATTATATTGCGGTGCCTTTGTGTGGATGAATAATTCTATTCCGCAGGTAATGGATATTCCTCCTAAAGAGGAAAAATTTGATCCCGCGACATTACAAACCAAGAAGGACGTAGTTATTGCCGGCAGGAAGGTTTATTTTGGAAAAGGTAAATGCGCGCTATGTCACTCCATTGAGCCGAGCGCACTGGCACGTTGCCCAATCCTTTCCGGAATTGGGGGGAGATTAACTAAGGAATTTTTCATAGATTCTCTTCTTCATCCTAAGAATTATATATATATTGATTATAGAGGAAATACTCCAAGACCTTTCGCTGCAGAAATGCCGGCAATTAATAAGCCCCCAATAGACCTGACAATGCAAGAAATAATGACGGTAGTGGCCTTTTTGCAGAGTCTGGGTGGGGAAGTTACAGTAGAACCGGAAGATGTCTTTAACGCAAAGGAGCCGGAAGAAGAGTCTGCAGAGGCAAAAAAAGTTTCTAAGGCTGAAGATAAAGCCTGATTCTATTAATATCTATTTCGAAATTACAATTTGACATATGGATAAATTAAAAAAAATATTAAAAGAGAATGTTTTCCTAAGATATTGTTTCATGTTGGCGGCCTTGTATGCGGCGCTTAAAGCGGTCCAGCCGCCTATACCTTCAAGCGTTATGTTCATGTATATGACTGCGCTGGTTGCTATTTTAGCTGTACATCTCACATTGTCGGATATTCAAATGTCTGACTTTATGAGGCCTATATTAGATTTCTTTGCCGGTTATGAAGGCAAAGGCCCATCTAACATGGTTCGCTTGGGCGTCCTTGTTCTAATACCATTGCTTATGGGTTATAAAACTTATGACGATTTAATACCAAAAGCTGTGGCGCCTGCGGCATTCAGGACCATTCATCCGGCGCCTCCACTCGAATTTAGCGGGTTGGAGAATCCATTACGGGCTGACGAAGAAGCATTGGAAGCCAATATTAAGGAAGGGGGCAGAATATATTATGAAAATTGTTACTATTGCCACGGAGATAAGCAAGCCGGCAAAGGTCATTTTGCTGATGTGTATAATCCACCCCCTGCGGATTTCGTCGACCCCACTACTATAGCAATGTTACAGGAGTCCTTTGTTTTCTGGAGGATTGCAACCGGAGGTCCCGGGTTGCCTAATATGTCTACCCCATGGGATTCCTCCATGCCGATCTGGCAGGATATGCTCACCGATAAAGAAATATGGCAGGTCATCCTTTTCATATATGATATAACAGGCAATAAGCCACGAACCTGGGAATAAAACTATGCTACCAATAAATGCTTGTACTAAAAAACTACATATTCGATTTTTCATAGCTTTTTTCCTTTCCATTTTAATGGTTGGAAATTTACAGGCCCAAGAGGAGGGAGAAGAAAAGAAAGTTGCTGAATCTCCCGAATTGATTGAAAAAGGGAAGAAGATTTATGATAAAAGATGTATCTATTGTCATGGTGAAAAGGGTGATGCGAAAGCCCCCGCCACACCAAGGTCATATCCTGAACCAAGGGATTTTACCAATGGAATATTTAAGATAAAAAACACCCCCAGAGGGGAGCTTGCCACAGATCAGGATATCTTTAAAGTTATTACTAAAGGGATGCCTGGCACTTCTATGCCTGCATGGCCTGAAATCTCCAATGAGGAAAGATGGGGATTGGTTTACTACATTAAATCCTTTTCCGATAGATTTAAAAAAGGTAAGGCCCCTGCGGAAATTAAAGTAGGAACACCAATACCTTCCTCACCGGACAGTATAGAAAAGGGTGGAGAAATCTTTACTGAGTTAGAATGTGATATGTGTCATGGCGAGGGTGGAAGAGGCGATGGATTTAAGGCCCTTAAAATGAAGACAAAATGGGGAACTCGAATTTTACCCCGAGATCTAAGCAGGAAATGGACTTTTCGAAGAGGTCACGCTCCTGAAGATGTTTACAGGACGGTGAGAATAGGGGTTGAGGGAACGCCAATGCCTTCTTTCGCAACGGTTCTGGATAATCCGGTCGATGATGATGAGGATGAGGACGAAGAGTTTGAGGAAGAAGAAGATGGCCATAATACGCCGGCGGTGGCCGGAATGAGTGGCGAAGAGAGGACTTGGCATTTGGTTAATTACGTGCTTTCTCTTTCACCTGCCGAACGGATAGAGTCCTTGGCCGCTTATCAAGTAAAACTCGAAGAGGGTCCTCTTCCCGATAGTCCTGATGATAAAAAATGGGATAGTGTTGTAGTTAGTGAATATCGGCTATCAGGACAGATCACTATTGATCCTCGGCTATTTAGAAACAGGATTGACTTTGTGCAATTAAGGGCGCTTCATAATAAAGATGAAATAGCCTTTTTATTAACGTGGCATGATCCATCTAAAATGACAAAAACGACTAAAGATGGTAAGTTTGCCGATTCTGTCGCTATACAGCTTCCGCAGAACCCGGATGGGCAAAAGCCATATTTTCTAAACGGTGATCCAGATAACCCTACTTATTTGTTGAAGTGGAGCGCCGATGATGAAGGTGGGATTACAGAATTCAATGCAACGGGAATGACAAGAATGGTTGCGCAGGAAAAAGGGAAACAAAGTGCTAAAGGAAAAATTGTCTTTGATAAAGGTGAGTACCGGCTGCTTATAAAAAGACCTTTAACAGGGGACGAAAAAGATACTCCATTGATACCAGGGAAACTTATCCCTATTGCTTTTAATGCCTGGGAAGGCAGCAATGGTGAGACAGGCACTAAAAGATCGGTATCATCCTGGAGCTTTCTCATCCTTGAGGCAGAGCTTCCCAAAGAAATATTCTATTATCCTATACTGGTGATCCTGTTTTTTGCGGGATTGGAACTTGTAATTATTTGGTGGGTTAGAAAAAGCAGAAAAGAGGTAAGCTCATCATGAATATGAATAAATTCGTTTTATTTGGATTCGCGTTTTGATAATTGTTTTTGCGGGTACTGGTTGTGCTATATTCGAAAACGAAAATATTGCGGAAGGGCGTAAGCTATTCAGTTATTTCTGTGGATCATGCCACGGAGTTGAGGGAAAGGGGCAGGTTTCAGTCGCAAAACTGGAGACCACAGATTTTGATTCTGTAACGAAAGTCCCTGAAAACGCGAAATTTATAAAAAACATTAGACCTCCCTCGGTACCGGATTCTAATAATGCTAATTTAGAAAAATGGTATAAATATAGTTTCTGGGACCATTACCTTAAGTCACATAAAAATGTGTTTATAATAAAAACCACTGAGGGGAATTACGCCAAAATGCAGGTTATAAATTTTTATTGCAAGAAAAAGGAAAAAAGAATAAGCAGTTGCTACACTATACAATATGTCTACCAGGGAAACGGCAGTAAAAGTTTTGTGAAAGACGCAAATGAATCAAGAGGTTGAGACCCCCTGCAGGAATTATACAAATTCACTTACACTGACCTTACGGCATGTATCACACAGACGATTATGATCTCCCTCTGAAACAAACTTCCTGCCACAGCGAAGACATGAGCGGCCTTTTGTTCGTATTTCTTTCAAACCGGACAAACGTCTGGCTTCATTTATTTGTTCAACATCATACCTTTTAGTTTTTTCATTTTTACCCATTTATACTCCTTATAAAAAAATTTATTAAATTATAAGACTCGTTTTTACTGTTCTTATGGTTAATAAAGGTAAAACTAAAAAAGTTAAAAAAATTTGAAAGTAATTAATTTAGTGAAAAAAGAATTCCAGTATATCATATAAAATCTAATATTTCAACAATTTCTTGGAAATTAAAAATTACTTTGTCCCATAATGAATTTACCCCGTTAGAAATTCCAGATTGTGATTGTTTCTGACCAAGGCAAGTAATTTACAAATAATTTCTAACGGGGGTCTACTTTTAGCGGTGTAGCTTTTCTGGTACTATCAATATTTATGGTCTAATTAATCCCACACAGTGGGTTTAATTCCCCGACGTTCTACGTCGAAAAAATTGATAAAGTTGTTTTAGATACCCCGATGCTCTGCGTCGGGGAGTATGTCATTCATAATTTTGCATCTATGATAAATATTAATTCTCTATACCTGTCTTTAACAAAACTCTACTATTTTTTCCAGGCTCCCCTTTTTAATAAATTCGCTCTTCCGCCATTGCAGGCTTTTTTTGATGTAACTTACCGGTGCAACTTAAGATGTAATATGTGCCATTCCCTGTCATTAATAGAAGATTCTGCTGCTCCTGATAATAACAAAAAGGAATTAACCGCTGAACAAATAATAAAAATCATTCGTCAACTACCGCGTAATACCCTTATTACATTTACAGGAGGGGAACCGTTTCTCAGGAAAGACATGGTTGATATTTTAACTTCAACATGTAAAAACTACAAATGCCATATCATTACCAATGGAACATTAATTGACGAAGAAACCGCTAACTCGCTGATTGAATTGAGAGTGCGGTCGTTGATAAGGCCGGGTCTTATGATGATTGGCGTCTCTCTTGAAGGGCCGGAGGAAATTCACGATGAAATTGCCATAAAAAAAGGATCATTTCAAAAGACAATTTCAGCGATTAAGCTAATACAGAAGAAAAAAGAGCAATTACGTTCCCGTTATCCGATGATTCACCTTACCACTGTTATCACAAGCAGGAGTGTTCCCCACCTGAATTTTATTTATTCATTAGCAAAAGATTTGAGACTGGATTATTGTAATTTTGTTTTGGAAAACACCTCTGTGTTTTCTCGTGACCATCAGGTAAATAATTTTTCTCCCCTGTACCAGAGTCCCATTTCTCCCTCAAAAATAGACCCGGAACTCCTGCGCTCCCAATTGGAGCGTTTGGAAGGTTTTGCTTCCCATAACTCCACGCCGAAGATTCGGTTTTCACCAGTCAAAATCAGCCACCGGGAAATTGTCAGATATTATTCGACAGGGCTCAACCCGAAAGATTACCGGTGTTATGCTCCATGGGTGAAGATTGGTTTTTCCGCTTTTGGTGACGTTATTTGCTGTCCGCATATTAAAATCGGCAATACGTTGGAAAGTAACTATGATACCTTATGGAACAGCCTTCCATATAAGACTTTCAGAAAGAAGTTAAAAAAAGAAAAATCCTTTCCCGGATGTCTGGGTTGTTGTTACTCCGAGTACGTCGGCAGAAAGTGATTTCGTTGGTGCTTTTGAAAATACTGTTTCTAAGATATGCGATCAGTCCAGTAGTCGGGACTTCTGTGCAGGTTTGCGACTGCAATTATCAATAATAAGCCATCAGCTTGTTTGTAGATCACGCCGTAGGGAAACCGCCTAACCTGGCATCTCCGTGTTCCTTTGTGAAAAGGCTGCCAGGCTTCAGGAAAAGCTGCAATTCGTTCAATTGTCTCAAATACTTCCCATAAGAATTTGAACCCCAAACCCGGTTGTTCGGCATTGTAATATTCCACTGCATTATCCAGCTCATACTGCGCTATCTTGAAGAATCTGACTTTCATTTATTCTTATACTTTGCTAAGACTTTCTTTACGGAGACTGTTTCCATTTTGCCGGATTCATAGGCAGCAATTCGATCCTCAACCTCCTTTCGCCATAGGCCATCAATCGTTTTATCAGGCTTATCCAGGCTGGAAAGCAGCTTATCTGCAATAGTCGCTCTTTCAAGCGGCAGGAGTTCCAACGCTTCTTTTAATATTTTTTCAGTTTTTGCCATTATATTTTAATCCTCCATTTTTTTTAACCATACGTTGTTATCGACCCATTGTAACAAAGAAAAGTAAAGGAAAAAAGAAATAATAAATGTATGGTTTCAGCGCTATCCTGTCTTAACCAGGGAAGCATATTAGCCGTAAAAAAGTACTTGCCATATAAACCCATGATGGTTTATTATGTGGCATTCAAAGTTCATAATAACTTTATGCCCCGGGAGGTATTATGGGAAAAAGGTTTTATGTTTCATCTTTAGTTCTTTTCGTTTTTATTTTCTTTCTATCCTTTCTTTTAGCTCCGCGGGTATATGCGGCCCGGGACCTTCAATTGAGCCCGGAACTGAAAAAAGCTCTTGGTAATAAGTTCAATTACCATGCTCTTGTTATCGGCAATAATGATTACCGCCATTTACCAAAACTGAAAACAGCGGTCAACGACGCGAAAGTAGTAGCTGAAGTTCTCCGGGATCAGTACGGATTTAAAACCCGACTCCTTCTCAACGCCACCCGCGCGGAGATTATTAGAAATCTAAGTAATTACCGCAAGACTCTTACAAATAAAGACAATTTGATCATTTATTACGCGGGTCATGGGTACCTTGATGAAGCCGCGGACACCGGGTACTGGCTTCCGGTAGACGCCACCACGGAAGATGATATTAACTGGGTATCCAACAGCTCTATCACGGGCAAACTGAAGGCGATGCTGGCGAAGCATGTGCTGATAGTGGCGGATAGCTGTTATTCCGGCAAGCTTGTGAGAGGGCTTTCCATTAAAAAAAAGACGCCTGATTATATCGCCCTCATTTCCAGAAAGAAAGCGCGTGTGGTATTGGCTTCGGGAGGTCTGGAACCGGTATCGGACAGCGGCGGCAAGGGAAATCATTCCGTATTCGCGTCCGCCTTTATTGACGCTTTGCGGGAAAACACCGGCGTAATGGACGGCACGGAATTATTTATTAAAATTCGTCGTCCTGTAATGTTGAATTCCGATCAAACTCCGGAATACGCGGATATCCGCAAGGCAGGTCATGACGGCGGAGATTTTTTATTCATCCGCACAGCAGCGCTTGCCACAAGTCCTTCAGTAACAGATATTGTTCCTGAAGCTCCCTCTCCATTGCCTTTCCCAACGGCCCCGGAGCCGCCCAGGCCATTGGCATTGCAAGGGCATCTTCAAGTAAACGTAAATGTTTCATCTGCAAGGGTTATATTGAATGGAGAAGATGTCGGCACAGCCGGCCAGGGAAGCCCCTTAAACCTTAAAAACCTTTCTGAGGGTACGGTATTGGTCAGGGTGGAATCAGAGGGGTATATTCCATTGGAACGAAACGCTGTGATCAGGAGAAATGAGTGGACTCAGGAAGCCTTTATATTAAAAAGGAAGCAAAAGAAAATGGCGAGTCTGACCCAGGACATGGGCAAGGCATTACAGGGGACAAGTTCTTCTGATGGCCGTTATATCGATCATGGGGATGGCACGATCACAGATAGCAATGCGGGCCTGATGTGGACGAAAAAGGACAGCTATGCTGACTTAGGGAAATGTCTTGATTGGAATGCTTCAAAAAGCTATGTGAGTGGTTTGAGTACAGGCGGTTATACAGATTGGCGATTGCCTACAGTAAATGAATTAAAAGCAATTTACGAGAAGTCGAAGTCATCAAATGTGATGACGTATGACCGTGATTCAAAATATCCCCTTCATTTAGACTCAATCTTTGCGGATGGAGCAGCTTATTGGTACTGGTCATCAGAGACTGTGGGTTCCTCTCGCGCCCGCAACGTCTCCTTCTACAATGGCACTGTCTACAAGGACGCCCGGGACCACTGCACCTACGGAGGGGTTCGGGCTGTTCGCCGTTGACAATAATTGTTATGTGCCAGGCACTTTTAAAGTGCCTGGCACATTCTTCCCTTCGGGAACCGTCCAATTTTTTTTCATCTCCTACTTGGGAACGAATAAAAGGGTGGCATGGACAAACTTGTTTGTCCGTGTTTTGACTACGACTGGTTCCCGTGCTCCTGCTTGGGAACGTAATTGTTATTGAAGCTCCTGCTTCACAAAACATTAAAGCAACTAACACTTCCTAATGCCTGATTTGTAATCAAGAAGCAGGCGCTTCTACGGCAATTATATTCGGTGTATTCAGTGGATAATAATTAATCTGTGTCATCGGTGAAATCTGTGGTTACTTTATGTGGTTCCGGCTGCGCTGCGTCCTCTGCGGTGAAATAGATTAGATTATTGACATGGGAGAATATATTTGATATAAGTATATAACCTTCGGGGCGAGGTGGAATTCCTCACCGGCGGTAGGCCCTGTTTAACAGGGTAAAGCCCGCGACCCAAATGATAGATTTTTTTCATTTGGCTGATCCGGTTAGAGTCCGGAGCCGACAGTTATAGTCTGGATGGGAGAAGGTGATCCCGTTAGAAATTCTGGCGGGGAAAAAGGAAAACCTTGAGAGTATCCTTGTTTGCGGGGGTATTGTTGCCTCTGCATTAATGTCCCGAAGAGTCTACAGATTCTTCGGGATTTTTTTTGGCTGACAATATGGAACATGATTATTACATGAAAGAAGCTTTACGCCTTGCTGTTAAAGGAAAAGGAAGAACCAGCCCGAATCCGATGGTGGGAGCCGTCATTGTAAAAAACAATAAAATTGTCAGTAAGGGATATCATAAAAAAGCCGGGCTTCCACACGCGGAAATTGAGGCAATACGAGATGCAGGAGAAAAAGCGAAAGGAAGCAGGCTCTATGTTAATCTTGAGCCTTGCTCTCATTACGGAAGAACGCCCCCCTGTTCTGAAGCAATTATTAAAAGCGGAATAAAAGATGTAATTATCGGGATGAAAGATCCAAACCCGCTGGTCGCGGGAAAAGGTATCAGGAAACTGAAAAAGGCCGGCATTAATATAGTACATGGAATTATGGGAAAAGAATGCAGGGCAATTAACGAACCTTACATTAAATATATCGCAAAAAAGCTTCCCTACGTTACTTTGAAAGTCGCCGGCAGTCTGGATGGAAAGATATCTACTAAAACCGGTGAATCACGCTGGATTACCGGAGATCAAGCGAGAAATTATGTCCATAAAATCAGAGATGAGGTGGATGCAGTTATGGTCGGCATTAATACTGTTTTGCGTGATGACCCTATGCTGACAACAAGATTGAAGAAAAAAGATTTGAGGCATCCTGTGAGAATTATTCTGGATAGTCGCCTGAAAATACCTTTAACAGCTAAATCAGTTCAATTAAAGAATGGCCAGAAGACCATTGTTGCCACCACTGCAAAAGCTTCTTTGAGAAAAAAAAAGATTTTGGAAAAAATGGGAGTAGGAGTTTTATTGATTAAAGAAAAAGAATCTAAAGTAGATATGATGGATTTGATGAAGAAACTGGGTAAGATGGAAATCAGTAACATCATGATAGAAGGGGGAGCTGAAGTTAATGCTTCCGCGTTGCAATCCGGTATTGTGGACAAGGTTATTTTTTTTATCGCGCCGATCATTATAGGCGGCGCTAACGCAACAAGTTCTATAATGGGGAATGGAATTAGTTTATTAAAGGATGCTGTGTCAATAAAAGAAGCAAAAATAAAAAAACTGGGCAGAGACTTTATGTTAGAAGGATATATTCAAAGGTATTAAAGAACTTAGATTCCCGCATGTTTTTATCGGGAATCCATAAACATTGAAATTCCTATACGTGAATATAGCTATAGCAAATTGATTAATGAATAAGCCACCACGTTAAAAAGACACTAAAGGAATAATAATTTTAAAAAACAGTTAATTTGATTACAAGATAAATATTTTGTTTTGCGAAGCAAAATATTTATAAATTGGCGACCGAAGGGAGCTAATTTATGTTTACAGGGATAATTGAACAAACAGGAAAAGTAAAAAGTTTTCGTAAAAAAGGAAATCAGGCGAATTTAACCATTCAGTTCAAGGAGAATGGCTCTGGTTTAGCTTTGGGAGAGAGTATTGCCGTGAACGGAGTTTGCCTGACTGTTGTTAAATCCGGCAATGACTATTTTTCAGCAGATATCTCTGAAGAAACCTTGAATCGAACAAACCTTGGAGAATTGAAATCATCGGATGAGGTAAATCTCGAAAGGTCTTTAAAAGCGGGGGACAGGCTTGGTGGACATATTGTGAGCGGACATATCGATGGGGCAGGGCGCGTTTCAAAAAAAATTAAAAAGGGAGAGGATATATTATTAACTGTTGAAGCCCCTGAGAAAATCATGAAGTATGTTATTGAAAAAGGTTCAATCGCGGTCGATGGTATCAGCCTGACTGTAGCATCCTGTGATGAAAAGAGTTTTACTATTTCCATTATTCCTCATACGGAAGCTTGCACTAATCTTAAATCAAAAAAAACAGGTGATGTTGTAAACCTGGAAAATGATATGATCGGAAAATATATTGAGAAATTTGTAAATCTTAAAAACAATAATGGTAAAAAAAGCAATATAAGCAGGGCGTTCTTGCAGACGCATGGATTTTTATAAGAGATAAACAGGAGAATAATATGCCCTTTAACACTATTGAAGAAGCAATAACGGCTATTAAAAATGGAGAGATGATCATCCTTGTGGATGATGAAGAAAGAGAAAATGAGGGAGACCTTATGGTAGCTGCAGAAAAAGTAATGCCGGAAGCTATAAATTTTATGGCTAAATATGGACGCGGTTTAATTTGCCTTGCCTTAACTCCTGAGCGAGTAAAGGAGTTGGAACTTCCCATGATGGTAAATGACAATACATCTAATTTTCAGACAGCTTTTACGATTTCCGTTGATGCCAAATATGGAACTACAACGGGAATTTCCGCTTCCGACCGTGCAAAGACAATATTAGCGGCAATTAATCCGAATTATAAAAAAGGAAACCTGGTGCAGCCCGGGCATATATTTCCGTTAAGAGCACGGGAAGGAGGCGTTCTTGTCCGTTCCGGGCAGACAGAAGGTTCTGTAGATATTGCCCGCCTGGCCGGGCTTAATTCGTCCGGTGTTATTTGTGAAATTATGAACGAAGATGGTTCGATGGCCCGCGTTCCGCAGCTTAAAAAATTCGCGTTGAAACATAATTTAAAAATGGTATCGGTGAAGTCCTTAATTGAATTCAGAATGAAACGGGAATCGCTTGTTACACGCTCCGCTGAAACTATTATCCCAACCGATTTTGGAAAATTTAAAACCATTGCCTTTAAAAATACTTTAAATGATCAGGTACATATTGCTCTGTGTAAAGGAGAAATAAAAAAAGATAAGGATATTTTAGTCAGGGTTCATTCGCAGTGTTTAACTGGTGATGTTTTTGGATCGCACCGATGCGACTGCGGAGAACAATTAGAAAAATCCATGGAGATGATCTCTAAGGAAGGAACCGGAATTATTCTTTATCTTTACCAGGAAGGACGCGGAATTGGAATCATCAATAAATTAAAAGCCTATTCGCTTCAGGATAAAGGGATGGATACTGTTCAGGCGAATGAAGCGCTGGGGTTCAAGCCGGACTTGCGGGAATACGGGATTGGCGCTCAAATTCTCGCGAACCTGGGATTGGGTAGAATACGATTGCTGACCAATAACCCAAGAAAAATAGTGGGACTGGAAGGTTACGGACTGCATATTGTGGACATGGTTTCCATTGAAATTAAACCCAGGCATCATAATATTAAGTACCTTAGAACCAAAAAGAAAAAACTGGGACATTTAATAAATAATCTTTAAAGAAATCCGTGCTCATCTGTGTAAATCCGTGAGCTATTTTTTTGAAAAGGAGGATTTATGGTTAATGTTATAGAAGGAAAATTGTCGGGAAAAGGTTTCAGGTTTGGGGTTGTTGTGAGCAGGTTTAATAATTTTATAACCGACAGATTGCAGGAAGGAGCAATTGACGCGTTGCTCCGCCACGAGGTAAAAGAAAATGATATTGATATTGCTAAAGTCCCCGGGGCTTTTGAGATACCATTTGTAGCAAAACAAATGGCGAAATCCAAAAAAGTAAACGCGGTTATTTGTCTGGGCACTGTTATTCGCGGTGACACACCTCATTTTGAGTATATTGCCGCTGAAGTCAGCAAAGGAATTGCGGCTGTTGCCATGGAGTCTGATATTCCTGTTATTTTTGGAATATTAACAACGGAAACTATTGAGCAGGCGATTGAGCGGGCAGGTACAAAATCAGGCAATAAAGGCTGGGACGCCTCTCTTTCCGCTCTGGAAATGGTGAATCTATATAACCAGATGGGTAAATAATGGGCAAAAGGAGAAAATCGCGCGAGCATACTTTAAAAATTCTTTACCGACGGGATATTACAAATGAGGATATTGATAAGATTATTAAAAGCTATTGGGAGGAAAATAAGATTAATTCCGGAATTACGGAATTTTCAGAGCAATTGGCCAAAGGGACGGTAAACAATTTAGAAAAAATAGATGACTATATAGGAAAAGTCAGCGAACACTGGGCCCTTGATCGCATGGGCGTTATTGATCGAAATATCCTTCGTATAGCTGTTCATGAACTACTTTTTATGGAAGACATCCCACCAAAAGTTACTATTGACGAGGCCATAGAGATAGCGAAAAAATTTGGAACAGATGACTCTGCTGATTTTGTGAACGGGCTTTTGGATAAGATTAAAAACGACCTGGAGAAAACGGGAAAATAAAAAAACTATTTCTGTACTCAGCGATCTCCGCGGTAAAGAAAGAAGTTAATTTTTCATGGAAGATTTGGTAAAAATTGAGAGGCTGGTAAAACACGTATATTGCATCCATTGATTTTTTTATGCGCAAAATCATTCTTTCCATCAAGGCTAATCTGAAAGGCATAGGGAAACTTTATTCTTTCTAAGAGATATTTAAGACCGGAATCAAGTTTTTTCTCTCCTGTTTTCACTTCAATAGCAACCCAGGGTTTTCTTTTTTTTAACAGAACAAAGTCAACTTCATGTCCTCGTACGTCTCTATAATATCTGAGTTCTACTTTTTCGCCTTCTACATCTTCACACCAGTGTTGAAAACGAAGAAGATGAAAAGCAACCAGGTTTTCAAAACGGGAAGCCCTGTCTTCAATGCCTCCCCAGTCCCAAAAGTAGAGTTTTTGTTCTTTTTTTACCGCTTTAATTTTTGGAGGTCCAAAAGGAGAAATTCTAAAAACAGCATAAATATTCTCAAAAATATTTAACCAGTTTTTTACAGTTTCAAACGCAACTTCAAGGTCTTCTTTTAAGCTGTTTATTGAAAGAACGGATCCTACTGTTTCATGCAAGCGATCATAAAGAAGTTCAAGGCGGTCCAAATCGCGCAGATTTTGCAATGTCGCGATTTCCTCCCTGATGAGTTTATCCGCGTAATTTAAACGCCACCGCGATGCTTTTTTCATTGATGATGAAAGAAAGGGTTCCGGAAAACCGCCTAAATCCAGTAAGTCTTTTAATGCTTCTTGCGCGTTTTTTTTTCCGATAACCGGCAATTCAAAAATACTGGTTATTGCTTTTGGAGGAACAAGCTGCAAAATCTCGGAAAGGGTAAAGGGATGTAAACGATGAAAAAAATAGCGCCCTTGGAGCGAATCTCCACCATGGCTGTAGATCTCCAGTTTGGCGCTTCCTGTAACTAATATAGAGTGTTTTTCATGAAATTCGTCATATATGCCTTTTAACCAATTTCTCCAGCCCCTGTTTTTATGAATTTCATCAAATATCCAGAATTTCGTTTGCTCATTTATTATATTATTCCTTAAAAGTTTTCGATGACCGGCAATGTCCCAGTTATAATAACTGCCATTTAGTTTCTTTTGCAAACCTTTAGCTAAAGTCGTCTTTCCCGATTGACGCGGCCCAGCCAGCAAAACCATCTTTTCTTTTAAATCAGCCTGAATTATTTTTGCAACATGTCTTCTTAACACAACCATGTGTACTATTTTAGACTAACATCTAAAATAGTTCAAACTTTTTTTAACTTATATTGGGTAGGTGACCCCTTTTCTCGTTGCTTCTTGTTCTTGTGCTTCTTGGAAGGCATTTTGGAAATGAAACAGAGAACTTAACGCCTGTAGTGGACTAAAAAATAGAACACGGATAATGCCGATGACACGGATTACTGCGGATAAAACAGGTACTAAAAACAGACAATTTTCCCTGCGATCAGGATAAAATAAGTATTCGGTTGCTGTAATTCTATTTCCTTTTCTCAATCGGCACGTAATCGGTTTTTGGGGCGCCGGAGAATATCTGCCGCGGCCTGCCTATCTTAAAGCTTTTATCCTGATGCATTTCCGCCCATTGAGCAATCCATCCGGGAAGACGTCCAATAGCGAACAGCACTGTAAACATGTTCAAAGGAATCTTCATGGCTCTGTAAATAAGGCCGGAATAAAAATCAACGTTCGGATAAAGTTTTTTTTCAATAAAATAAGGATCATTTAGCGCGATATCTTCAAGTTTAAGAGCTATTTCCAGTAGCGGTTCATTAATGCCCATTTTATTTAGAACATCATGAGCGTATTTTTTTAAAATACGTGACCGGGGATCAAAATTTTTATAAACCCTGTGCCCGAAACCCATTAAACGGAACGAGTCGTTTTTATCTTTTGCCTTATCCACATATTTTTTAATATTTCCACCATCTTTTTGGATATTTAAGAGCATATCGATTACCGCCTGGTTAGCTCCGCCATGCAGCGGTCCCCACAAAGCTGAAATGCCGGCAGAGATGGAAGCAAAAAGATTTGCCATGGAACTCCCGACTAATCGAACGGTACTGGTAGAACAGTTCTGTTCATGATCGGCATGTAAAATAAACAAAACATCCAACGCTTTTGCTACGGCCGGGTCTACAGAATATTCCGCGCATGGAACAGCAAACATCATACGCAAATAATTGCTGCAATAATCGAGCGAATTGTCAGGATAAATAAAAGGTTGTCCGATCGATTTTTTGTAGCTGAACGCCGCGATAGTTGGGAGTTTTGCTATAAGCCGGTGAATGGATATTTCCACATGCCGTTCATCCCTGACTTCGAGGGAATCAGGGTAAAAAGTAGCCAGCGCGCCTATTACAGCACTGCATACAGCCATAGGATGAGCGTTAGCAGGCAAACCGTTATAAAAATTCTTTATAGATTCATGGATCATTGAATGGTGAATGATGCTTTCGGAAAAATATTTGTATTCATCCTGGTTCGGCAGCTTTCCGTAAATTAATAAATAGGCGGTCTCTAAGAATGAACTTTTCTCGGCAAGCTGTTCAATGGGAATACCGCGATACAATAAAATGCCTTCTTCCCCGTTTAAATAAGTAATAGCGCTGCTGCATGAGCCTGTATTGACATAGCCCGGATCAAAAGTAATGAGACCAGTTGACGCTCTCAATTTGCTGATGTCTAATCCTTTCTCTCCAAACGTTCCTTCCGTTACAGGCAATTCAATAGATTTTTCTTTATAAGTTAACGTTGCTGTTTCTTTCATAAAACCCCTTATTTATTAAAATGATTAGAATTAATCTATTATATTCTTTTTAGATCAATTCGGAAAGCAATAAGTTGTAAATAGTATATGAGATGTTGTACACTTTTAAAAAATAATAAAACAACTGATTTCAGGTATAATAAGTGGATTTTAATGCTGCCCGGGAGAAAATGGTTTTAGAGCAATTAGTAGACCGGGGAATAAAGAATCAAGAGGTGATCAGGGCATTTTTAAAGGTACCAAGGCATCTTTTTGTTGAGGAAGCTTTAAGAGAAAGGGCCTATGGAGATTATCCGCTTCCTATTGGGATGAATCAGACTATTTCGCAGCCCTATATGGTTGCGTTAATGTGCGAACTTCTGGAATTAAAAGGAGACGAGAAAATTCTTGAGATCGGCACCGGTTCAGGTTATGAGACAGCGATTTTAGCTGAATTAGCTGAAAGAGTTTTCAGTATCGAAAGAATTGACTATTTAATACAAAACGCGCGAAAAGTTCTTGATAATTCAAAGCATAATAATGTGGTTACGAGAATAGCCGATGGCACCTACGGTTGGAGAGAAGAATCTCCTTTTGATGGGATAGTGGTAACTGCCGCCAGTCCGCAGATCCCCAAAAGATTGTTGGATCAATTAGCAGTCAACCGGCATCTGGTAATACCAAAAGGGGATGCCTTTTCTCAAACACTTTTTAAAATAACCAAAACGGAAAAAGGGTTTAATACCAAATCCATTACGGGTTGTGTTTTTGTAAAACTAATAGGAAAATATGGATGGGAAAATGAGAATTGAACAATCGCCTGATAGAGATAAAATAAAAGACAATATAGAGTTCGGATGTAAAAACGATGGCTGATTTAAGTAAAGAGCAGTGGAAAGCCCTTTTGAGATCAACGAAGTTTTTCGACATTTTCGATGATCATGAGATAGACAAAATCATAACCTTTAGCGACTTATTGCATTTTTCGATGCACAAATATATAATCAAAGAGAATGAAACAGATGTATCGTTTTACGTTATTGTAAAAGGCCATGTCAATGTCATCAGCAAATCACAATCTCCGGCAGATCGGAAACTTTCAACAATACACACGGGAGAATGTTTTGGCGAGATGGCTGTTATTACCCATGAGCCGAGAAAAAGTGATATTATTGCCGGCAGTGATTGTTATGTTGCAAGGATTAATACGGCGACAATCGATAATTTTGAAGAATCCATGCAGGTAAAACTGTATAAGCAGTTTTCTATAAACTTGATAAAGCGGTTACTATCATCGTCAGAGTCGTCGGAAAAAAATAAATAAACTAAATCGGGACGTGGCTCAGCCTGGTAGAGCACTGCGTTCGGGACGATAAAGACTAATTTTTTTATGGGTTTGATTTTAGGTCGGTTTCCCCTTTTTACTTGAAAATAAACACCTTAACACCATTCCAAAAATTCTATCCTTTCCATAATTTTCCATCAATTAGATTATTTTAGACACAATTTAGACACAGTGGAAGTAGTGCATTTTTTTCTAATAGTAAGTTTCTTTTTTTGAAGATGATTTGGTATGATTAAGAAGATGAAAAAATGTGAAATTATCGATTACTGGTTATCCTCATCAGATAAAGATTTTAAAGCTATGGGGAGTCTTTTAAAGAGTGGTCACTATGTGTGGACGTTGTTCCTGGGACATCTCATTTTAGAAAAGCTTTTAAAGGCTATATATGTTAAAAATGTTAATGCAAATATACCTTTAATACATAATCTTTCTAAAATTGCAGAGGAGGCAAAATTAGATATTTCCGGAAAACAAAAAGACCTTTTAGACGAAATAACTACTTTTAATATAAGTGCGAGGTATCCAGACTACAAAGGAAGGTTTTATAAAAAAGCTAATAAGGGATTTACAGAAGAGTATGTTAAAAAAATAAAGAGGTTCAGACAATGGCTAAGAAAGAAAGTAAAAGAATAATTTATAAAAAAATTAAAGAATACGCAAAAGTCATTCAGGAAAGCGGGCTTGATGTAGGAAGATTATACTTGTTCGGGTCTTACGCAACTGAAAAGTTTAGTAATGATAGCGATATTGATCTTGCAGTATTTCTGAATAAAGATGATTTTGACGGTTTTGATGAAAATGTTCAGCTAATGCACCTAAGAAGAAAAGTGGATCTAAGAATAGAACCTCACTCATTCCCCATGTCCGATCTTAAAGATTCAGACCCCTTCATTAATGAAATAGTTACTACAGGGAAAAGAATTATTTAAAAAGATTTAATGTCGGGACGTGGCTCAGCCTGGTAGAGCACTGCGTTCGGGACGCAGGGGTCGCAGGTTCAAATCCTGTCGTCCCGACCATTTATTCAATGATTTAGAGCATTTGCGCAAGGATCCATTTCCTCCGATTGTGCTAATTTTATCCAAAACTTTCACTCCGTCACGCAAACTTTCAGGAAAATGATGCGCATATCTTTGGGTTGTTCTGATGTCTTTATGGCCTAACAATTTGGCTACCTTGTAAAGATCAATACCAGCATGAGTTATCCTTGTAGCAAATGTATGTCTTAAATCGTGAAAACGAAAGCTTTCAACATTTGCTTTTTTCATCGCAATGTAAAAGGCCCTGTTAAGATTTCTTCTCTCAAGCTTGGTTCCTGCTTTACTGGCAAAGACATAGTCACATTTTAAATACCTTACTTTCGACTTTACTTTTAAAATCTCAAGAACCGTATTATTTACAGGTATAGTCCTCTTTTCTCCATTCTTGGATTGCATAACGGTAGCGGTTCTTCTAAAGAGTGCTGAGGCTTATGTATCTCACCGTTTCCCTCACAAAACGATTCGGCGTGTTGGAAATGGTCTTAGAACACCTTCAATAAAAGGGTTTTTAAGTGTATTGCCTCGAATCTTTCAACGAGGTCAATCAGAAGGCTTGAATGCAACATATCACTTTACATTTACAGGGGAGGAAGAAGCGAAAGCGACAATAATCATAAAGGATAAAAAAATTGAAGTTAAGCAAGGTCATGTTGGAAAACCGGATATTCATGTTACGGCAGACAGTAAAACATGGTTGAAGTTGCTCGCTAAAGAAAGAAATATTGTTCGGGCGTTAGTTAAACGGAAAATCCGTATCAAAGGCAACCCAAAACTTCTACTTGCTCTTGTGAAATGCTTTCCATCATAATGCCCTTATTTTGTCCGTTTCTCAATTGCAAAATCTTTAAAAGGGGTTTACTATTTCTTTGGTTTTACTCCAAAAAAATATTATGAGCGTTATCATATGACTAAAGAAAAAAAGATTCAAAATCTGGTTTAAAACAAAGAAAACAATCCACCGATCACAAACAGAAGGAAGAAGCTCTGCGGAAAAGTGAGGAACGATTTCACAAAAAAATTGACTATTCTAATGATGGAAAAATTATTACTAATCCATCAGATAATTTCAAAATTCTTGATGCCAATCCTTCTGCATGTAGAATGCTCGGATTTTCCCATGAGGAATTACTATCCTTATCAGCATCTGCTATCCATCCCCATGAGATGCCCAAGTTTTTAGCTTTTGGAGAATCTGTTTATGAAAAAGGAAAAGGGTGGACCGATGAACTTTCATGTAAAACCAGTAAAGGGAATTATTTGTCCGTTGA